>NZ_JAIWNS010000299.1 GCF_020216685.1 Methanospirillum hungatei
CTCCAGCAGGCAAGAATAACCGGAATATAGAAAAGATGTGAGATGACGGTATGGATATTGTGTGATATTGCGTACCAGCTAATAAAAAAAACCAGTACGGTAAGGGAAAGGATCAGTACGACCCAGCGATCCTGGTCTTGTGTACCAGTCACCAGATTACGCATAATGTATATTAGCGATCCCGGATTTAAACATCAACCGGTTTATTCAGACAGATTATTATGAAAAATTCGCAACATCAGGATTTGACATACGAGTCAGATACAGGATAAAATCCGGCTTTCAGGCGATTGCATACCTGAGAAGGGCTGCTATACCCCCAAGACCGGCAAGTCGCTCACCAGGTTCAAACCGCGATGAGAAGATGACGACTTCAGAACGCATCGCCTCTGCCTGTCTGATAAGATCTGCTGCATCAGGATCCCGAAGGAGGGTATCAACCACCATGAGGGTCTGAACCGCTCCACATCCGGTTGCCTCCCTGACCGCATCGATTCCATATGCTACCGGCTCATCTTTCCCAATCCGGCGCATGAGCTCATCAAGGCAGGTTACTTCCCGTGCGAGCTGCAGATCCCCGTTCAGTTTTTCAAGGATCCCCTGGCCGATGACCTCCTGCACAGCCCTTCTTCCTCCGGCCCTGGTATCCCCGATGACCAGGGGTGCAGATCGGGAAGGATGTTTCCGCTTGAATTTCGCGATAATCTCTTCTTTTACAAACCCAGGTCCTGCAATAACCAAGGGTCCGGTAAGCTGTGAGACCTGTGACACAACAGCCTCTGAAAACTCTTCCCTGCTGCTGACCTCGGCTGTCTTCCCGCTTCCAGCAGCAAGTGACCAGATCTGCTTTGGACCATAACTCTGCACCCGGTAGAGTTCTGCTTCCCCCTCTTCAACGGTGAGAATATGAATCGCCTCTGCTGCCGACCCTTTCACTGCCCGGTCAATCCGTTCAAGATCACTTCCGGACCATGATTTGATGACCGAGATCTCATATCCGGGTTCGAGGTTTAAGGTGTGATGAGAGCCGATATCCACCCCTGACTCAATGATTCCAAAAACCCGCAGCCGTATTGAATACTCATGAAACTCGACATCCTCCACCCTGATACCAAGACGGACCGGGCGCTTTTCCTGCTTTTCCGGACGTATCTTATCCTGGGAACCCTCAACACTCCGGAGCGTGGTTGCATAGACGAGAGAACCGGGTGTAATGAGGTGGTGGAGGTGCCAGAGGTCATCACTATTCTCAGGAAAGAGACGAATTTCACCAAATGACCGTTGTAGTTCTCCTGTTTCTGCCTTCATCCTTCCACCAGATCAGATCCTCCGGGCGGGACAAACGCAGCAACCGCCTCGGTATTGAGGGCAAACTTGAGTGCCTTCTGATCATCTGCAGATAGTTTCTCACGAAGAGCACGGACAACCTTCTTTGCGATATCATTGGGCTCATATGTTCCCGGATGAAGCGTTACGAACAGGTCACATGATTTTGTAACGGCTGATGCCGGACCTCCGAGAATCCGGGTCTGAGGGGCCTTCTGAAGCCCGATGACCACCTCAAGCGGGACATCGTGGAACCATTGCCGCTCTCCCCTGACCACGAACGAACCTCTGGAGAGGTATTCACCTGACTCTGCAGTCTTTGATACCTGATCAGGCCGTGCCGCATACACATCAGCGGATGCAAACCCGGCCCGCCATGCACCTGAATATGCCGCTGCAAACCGTGCCACCTCATCCATGGCTTTCGTCTTTCCTTTTACCACAACAACACTGGCCCCATGAACATCAGCATGGACAAAGGTATCCCCACCCTCCAGATACTTCCGGATCAATTCTTCATTCTGCCCGGCATCCCGGCCGCCAATGACCAGAACCTGATCTGATGTATAAAACCACCTGAACCGGTCAAACCACCGCTTCTTCGGCCGCTGATACTGCACTTTCCTGGTTCGTGCCTGCTGCACCTCGCGTTCCATAGCCGCTTTTGCACCGGCAAGTTTTTTCTTGAACTTTTTTACCTGATCATAGTACCTGCCGGCATTCTGGTCAATGGTTTCATGGACAAAAACCTTCACCGGGCGACCAAGGTCGAGTTCAACTGCTGCCTCTGCCGGAAATATCCTGATTATTTTCTTTCCTGCACCGGACGTATCCTTCTTTAATATCGCTTCAATTTCCTGCCATGAACGAGTCTCTGCAGCCTTTGAAAGTGTTGTAATTACTTCCGATACAGAGCCATACTCTTCATAGAGGAGAGCGGCAAGCTCCTCATTCCGTGCGATATTCTTCTCAAACTTTACAATAGCCTCTTCCTGCTGATGACGGATCCGGTCCTCACGGGATACCCGTTTCTTCTCCTCCTGTTTCTTTACCGGAGGAGCAACCGGGTAGAATGCAGCAAGGGCCGCATTAAACGAGTCAAAAGAACCGGGTTTTTCATCACCGACCGGAATTGGATGGCACCCGTTTGTATCAAGGACTGGGGTCGGAGAAGTTCTGGCTTTTTTTAGGAGGTCATGGATCGCAGTATAGAGTGCCGGCGCATCAGCCTCTTTGGCAAGTGTATTTTTATCTATCCCGGTAACAGAGAGGATATATTCTGCATACCGTCCTCCAAGGAATGAGCCGACTGCAAGAGATCTGACAATGTCCCGGTCATCTCCAGACAATCGCTCAGCAAACTC
>NZ_JAIWNS010000080.1 GCF_020216685.1 Methanospirillum hungatei
AATCATAAATGTGTTGGTAAAAGAAGGCTAATTTATAGATTTAATATAGGCAGCGCATATGCTAAGTAGTTATAAATCTACAGATTCAGGTTTAAAAGCAGCAACATGGAGATCGCCTGAAGCCCGGGGTAATTTAGGCATGGGAAGGTTCAGGGATCTCAAGAGAGAATGAGAAGTTTTCAGGATTATTATTTAAAATTTTATAGGTGGCAGTTTTCACACGGCTGGTAATACAGCCGGCAATGGCTTCGTTAATAGACTCTAGAGCTTCTTCGAGTGTATCACCTTCAGAAAGGCAGCCAGGAAGCTCAATACATTCCATTACAAAATGTCCTTCTTCATCTTTTTCACAGAGGATTGTTAGTTTCATAATGATCAGGAATATTATTACTAGTTTGTATTATCTATTTTTCAGAGTAATAATCATTTTTGACTATATAAAAAGAATCCAATTTTAGCAGGGAGTAAAGATAATGCACGAATGAGAATATAATTGTAAAATAAGTGAAAGAAAGGTTAGGAGATATTCATGAAAAAGAAGGAAGAGGTCATCTCGGTATTGAAAGAAAAACGACCTGATATCATCCAGAAATATCATATCACCCGGATTGGCATCTTTGGCTCGGTCATCAGAGGCGAAGCCGGGCCGGGAAGTAACATCGACATTCTGGTCGATTTCAGCGATGATGCCAGCCTTCTTAATCACTCAGGTCTGAAGATTTATCTTGAGAAAATATTCGGACAGCCTGTAGATGTTGTTCCTGAACGTGCAATCAGGGCAGAACTCAAGACACCTATCCTATCAGAAGTTGTGTATATATGAGAGACCCTTATCTTTACCTTCAGGATATCCTCGATACCTGAACCAGAATAGAACGGTTCATAGAAACTCTTTCCATGAATGAATTGAACAGAAAATAAACATTATAATCCAGATGGCCCTACCTTGAGATGACTGATATAGGAAGGAGATGGACCCGTAAGAATTAGTTCACTAGAAAAGCTAATAATATGGAAACAGAAAATGGATAGTCAAGGAGAATAAGCATATGGGAGAGAGAATGCAATTCAATGTCATTATCGAAAAAGATGAAGACGGATGGTTTGTTGCAACCGTTCCTTCACTCCCGGGGTGTCATACTCAGGCACAAAGTCTTGACGATCTATTAGAGAGAATACGTGAAGCAATCGCGTTGTATCTTGATGTTAGGGGCACAGCAGCCTGATGAAGAATTGTAGTCCTTTGTTGGCGTGGAGAATCGTTTTTGTTGAAACCTGCGAATTCTCCTCCCAGGAAAATAGAGTTTTTCCAATTTTATGATGCGATAAGAAAAGTAAGAGACCTGACATACCAATGGTTATCGAACTTTTAACCGAGTTTATGAAACCAGAAAGGTAGAAATTCCTATTAAATATCCAAAGATTACAAAATTCTCTTAGATTTTGGCCTAATTTGTGTAAGACTCACCGACGAATTCTCAAGCCGAGATTTCCCTTTTAAATATTAAAACCGTCGCAATAACGCCAAAAACGATATTCAGATAAAACATAATGAGTCTCCAGAGTATTATAAACACTCCAAGAACTGCTGTTGGGACAAACAAGGCATAGAGCGAGGTTGCTGAGATTTCTGCTATCCCTGATGCACCGGGAGTTAAGGGAATCATACTGATAAGAGCGATGATTATCTGACTTAACATAGATTCAGATATGGACGGGGGAAGACCAAGCCCCATAAGAATAACAGATGCTACAATGAATTCGGAAAACCAGAAAAGAACGGAGAATACTGCACCCTGAATAATTCCCTTCTTTCCATGGCTCGTGAATGCAGTAATACCAGAGCAGAAATTATCAAACTCGACATCAGTGCTGGCAATGATCCGGTGAATACCCGGAGTCTTCATCTTTGCCTCAATCCAGTGCAAAAGACGCATCACCTTGTCTTTCGCTGACTCTGGTTTTCGTGCTGCAAAGAACAGAACAGCAACAAACAGAATGAGCACTGCCAGAGAGAAGAATATGACAAAAACAATACCTTCTCCCATATCCCAGATGACCTTGCCCATCACCAGGAGACTGAAGACTGTGAGTGCAACGAGGATAACGGCATCGAGCACCCGTTCCATGATGACCACAGCGGTCGCATCCCCAAGCGGCATATCAGCCTTATAGAGCTCGTGAATCCGAACCGGTTCTCCTCCGGCCTGACCGGGGGTTATTGCACCGATAAGCAGGTTTGCAACCACCATATTGTAACAGTGACTGTATTTTACGTGGTAGCAGAGTGATGCTGCCATGACCTTTATTCTGGCCGCCCAGAGGGAGAATGAGACGAACCGAAGTCCGATGGCGATGAGTAAAAACCAGATATTGATATGGGTGAGGTATTGAAGGGTATCCTCGTTAAATGTTGATGCAAGAATAAAGACGAGGATTGCCATGGAGAATGCCAGAGACAGATAGAACCATTTTTTCTGTGTTTTATCCATGATTTCTCTCCGTGGCGAAAATTCCTGCAGATATTAAATTTAGTACTATATCTTCTTTCGCGTTATCTATTCTGGAAGAAGGGAAAGCCGTTCCAGTACCTCTTCGGCGGCATCAATACCACCATCAAGGTACAGGGCACCGGCAAATGCTTCCATACACTCTGCTAGCACTCTGCCTGATGTCCAGACATGCATCCGTGCTTCACCCTTCCCCCATCTGACATACTGCTCAAGATGAATGGAACGGGCTGCATCCCGGAGTACTGACATATTGACGAGATCCATCTTCTTGAGGGATACCGCCCCTTTATCATGCTCACCGCCCTTTACAAGCCTGGTCAGGATGATAAGCTCAATAACGGCATCACCAAGCGTTGCCAGGGCATCAAGATGGGAATCTTCAGAAAGGCCCTGCTCCTTACTGTAGGCAAGTCTGGTCAGCGCCCGGAGCAGGAGAGACTTATCCCTGAAGGTATAACCGGTAACCCGCTCCAGCTGTTCAGGAAATAATTCGGCAGTCATCAGTTACCGGGATCCAAGCATCTCGCTGATTGAACGGGCTGCCTGTTTTGCCCCTCCCATCGCCATGATGACCGTTGCTGCTCCGGTTGTGACATCTCCGGCAGCAAAGATCTTCGGATGAGAGGTCCTGCCATCTTCTTCTGTGACAACATTTCCTGCCCTGCCCTTATCAAGACCAGGGATCTGACTGACAAGGACCGGGTTTGGACCCTGACCGATCGCCTGAATGACGACGTCACAATCAAGGGTAAAGGTGTCATTATCGATTGGTTCAGGTATTGGCCGGCCACTTTCATCAAGGTTGCACATCTGCATCCGGATACATTCAATACCGGTTACCACCTGTTCACCTAGAATCCGGATCGGATTTGCACAGGTAATAAACTCGATACCCTCTTCTTGTGCATGATGGACCTCTGCTGCACGGGCAGGAAGGTCTTCTTCACGTCTCCGGTACACAAGATTTACCTGTGCGCCCATCCGTCGTGCGGTACGGGCTGCATCCATCGCCACGTTTCCGCCACCAACGACGACCACTCTGCTCATTTTTGCAACAGGGGTGTCATATTCAGGGAACCGCTCAGCATGCATAAGATTAACCCTGGTCAGAAACTCATTTGCAGAATAGACACCGCTCAGGTTCTCGCCAGGAATTCCCATAAAGTATGGAAGACCTGCACCGGTTCCAAGAAGTATGGCATCATATCCTTCCAGTTCTTCAAATGAGACCGTTCTTCCGACCAGATGGTTCAGGCGGAGATCAACTCCCATCGCAAGGATAAGGTCAATCTCTGCTTTTACTACGTCTTTAGGAAGACGGAATGAGGGGATACCATAGGTCAGAACACCGCCAGGGGCATGAAGTGATTCGTACAGGACGACATCATGACCGTCCTTTGCTAGCTCTCCGGCTGCAACAATGCCTGCCGGTCCTGAACCTATGACAGCGACCCGCTTTCCGGTTGCAGTCTTTCGTGCAGGGACAGTAAGACCCTTTGCCCGTTCCTGGTCGGCTGCAAACCGCTCAAGCTGACCAATCCGGATGGGGGTATCTTTCTTTCCAAGAATACACAATGCCTCACACTGGGTCTCCTGCGGACAGACACGGCCACAGATTGCCGGAAGAAGGTTCTGCTGCCGGATACTCTCTGCTGCCGGTAAAAACTCTCCCTTCGCGATGAGGGCAACAAAAGCGGGAATGTCGATATTGACCGGACATCCGTCAACGCATCCGGGTTTTTTGCACTGAAGACACCGGCCTGCTTCTTCTATAGCCTCTTCAGGGGAGAGTCCGGTATCTACCTCTTCGAAATCCTTCAGACGGTCAGCAACGCTTCTATCTCCCATTTAATGCTGCCCTCCGCAGGTACACTGGTGTTCTTTCCATAATGCCAGGGCTTCCTTCTCATGCTCCATGTAATATCGCTGACGTTGCATCAGGTTGTCAAAATCGACCTGGTGAGCATCGAATTCCGGTCCGTCAACACAGGCAAACTTTGTCTTCCCGTCAACAATGCATCTGCAGGACCCGCACATACCGGTTCCGTCGACCATGATGGGATTGAGCGAGACAAAGGTCTTGATCCCCTGCTCACGGGTCACATTGGATGTGACTTTCATCATAATGGTCGGTCCGATGATCCAGACCGCATCAACCTTCTCTTCACTGATAACCTGTTTTAAAAGGTCGGCTGCAAATCCGTGATGACCTTTTGAACCGTCATCAGTTGCTATGAGAAGTTTGTCACAGATCTCTGCCATCTCATCCTCAAGGATAAGAAGATCTGCATTCCGTGCTCCAAGTATACCAATAACCCGGTTACCGGCATCTTTTAAAGCGTGTGCGATAACGGGCGTTGATGCAATACCAACACCACCGCCAACCAGCACACAGGTCCCATATTTCTTTATTTCACTCGGGCATCCCAGTGGTCCGGCGATATCGCTGATGGCACCTCCGGCAGGAACTGCAGCAAGGGCATGCGTGGTTTTCCCAACCGCCATGAAGATGATTCGGACCAGATCTCCGGAAATCTTTGAGATTGTTAGGGGAATCCGCTCACCGGTCTCATCAGTCCGTACGATAACAAACTGGCCGGCCTTTGCATTCCTGGTCACATGGGGAGCGTTTACCCATATCTCATAGACATTTTCGGATAATTTGAGAGATTTTTCGATTATATACACCAGATGTCACATCCGGAAAAAATTATTCGGGCCCTTATTTATTGCCCGTCCAGCTTCTTTACTTTACGCACCCGGACAGCAACACCGCGGGAGGATCGGATCATCTCATCAGCACTCATGACTGCCCGTCCGGTTGTCATGGCCTTATCTCCGATGACCAGCACTTCATCTCCAGGGCGGATGACCGGGTCGGCATCAATGACACCAGGTGCCAGGATATCACCCTGGGGCACGAAGTCATCGATATATACCCGGTACCCGGTTTCAATGAGCGACCAGCCGTCAAAGGTGGGCCTCATCATACCATGAGCGGGGTCGGTTGAGAAGTAGAGATTTCTGCCCCGCTTTACCACCTGCTCCGGGTATGACCCTTTTACTTCAAGGTTTGGCGCCCTGAGATCATACCCGAACTGGAATGAGATCATCCCTCTGACCAGGTGCGATTTGACCTTTCGCTCTCCGGAAAGGGCCTCGCTTAATGCCTGAAGTGATGCAGGATCTGTCAGCCGATCTGTCTCGCAGGTGAATTCTATTTCAAATCCTGCCTGATCCGCTGCATCCTGTGCTATGATTCGTGCATCCCCATCCAGATGAGCAATGACCCGGCGGTAGGGATGTCTGGTAAAGTACCTGACCAGAGTCTTTGTGATCTGGTACCGCTCCTCATGGTCCCAGTACCCGGTGACCGGCACATCATATGCTGCGGCAGGATAACAGAGCTCAAGATCACGGGGAACAAGTCCCAGAGGTGATGTCATGATCAGTTCATGTGCCCGTCTTCCGATGGCCTGGCTGAACTTGCGGTGAGACTGGGAGAGGCTGTAGGGTTTTTTTGCTGAACAGGGGATCAGAACCGCCACATCTGCAACCGGTGGGATATACCGCTCAATCAGCCGGTCTGCAAACCGTCTGACCTCGACCCGGTGAATACTGTCCCCGGATGTTGCAAGGAAGGGACCAGTACGGGATACCGGGCAATACTGCTCCATCCGGTCTGACTTCTCAATATGCCGCATGATCGAGACAAATTCGGGTTTTGTCCTGCATCTTCCATCAAGAAACTCACGAAATGTCCCGTCACGAATCCTGCGTCCGATTCTTGCGAGTTCCTGGTCCAGTGCAATCCGGTTATGAATGAGGAGATCTCCGCTCAGGCATCCCTGGCAGGAGCAGAGACCTTCCTCCATCACTTTTTCCGGGTACTGCCCGTCTGGGAGACAAAATTTTCCCTGTGTCGTCGCCAGGTCGGTTGCGATATAATCAAAGAGATCAAAACCGGCATGAACAAGAATGGCCGCATTTTCCGGCAGGGCGGCACCGGGGAGGTACCAGCAGGTGTCCGGCGGTGTGGTTGCCTTCAGCTGATCCAGGAACTGACAGAAATCACGGGGTCGGGAGAGCAAAGTATGCCAGTTCGGGCTGATGACCGTATCTCCTGACTGGATATCGGCTGGTGCATGCATATGGAGAGGGATTGGTTGTTCTCCGTCACGGATCAGGAACCGGGATACAAACTCCGGATCCTCGATTGGCGGGATGTTTGTTCCGGTCCGGGTATTCAACGCAGGAAAGAGCCGGGTTGCATCAGTAGCAGACGGGAAGAGGAGAACAGTATCGTCCACGGTCAGGCGGCCAAACCGGGCTGTTCCGTCACGGCTGAGGATCTCAACTCCCTTCATCCTGCACCTCCACGGTGGGGAGAATCTGGTTTATCAGTTCTTTCCAGATCGGACGACACCTGATGGTGAAATGAGAGTCCGGGTTTGCCTCCATGAGTCTGGCAATGCCGATACATCCGGTTTTAATCATCTCCTCATCAAAATCAGGGATCTCACTCTGCCCGATGGGGAATGTCTCGGTCAGTTCTGCTGGGAAGGGACCAAAGGGAGGCTTGAAGTAGAATACTGAATCATATCCTTCAGTCTGTTTCTTCTTGATATGCCGGCTGAAGCTGATGAGGGTCCGCTCTCCGGTAGTAAGCCGCCCGACCATCTGGTGATACCGCACGACCTCGGTCCGTTTGCAGCTCTCATCTCCTCGATAGAAGAACCGGCGTTTCGTCTCCCGGTCAAGAGCGGTGAGTTCTTCATTATATCCCAGCAGGGCCCGGTATCCCCGGAGCAGGGCAGGATGAGAACGACACCGCTCATCTACCAGTTCCCAGAGTACCCCGTCGCGGATGGCCTGCCTGACCCGGTTTATCTCGGCAAGGGAGACCCGCAGGTTATGCATGGCAAGGAGTCGCTCCCGGTCTGGTGATTCGTTCAGTTCTTTTGCGGTATGACCGACACAGACCGGACAAGGACAGGGGAGGTAGGAGAGTTCGTTCAGGTGATAACTTCCGTGAGTGGTCATATACCGCCCGTCCTTGGCATAAAGGGCATAGGCTGCAGAATCAAAGAGATCGCACCCCATTGCCACCGCCAGGGCAAACATGGACGGGTGACCTGCTCCAAAGAGATGGACACAGACGGCTGGAGAAAGACCGCGTTTTGCAGCCATCACGACCTTTACAAGTTCAGCATACCGGTAGGATTCCATGAGGGGGACGACGGCACCGATGGGACAGAACCGAAATCCTGCCTCTGACAGTCTCCGCCCCGTCTCTTCACGAAGGTCAGGAAACAGACCACCCTGAACCGGGCTGGCAAGGGTGTGGTGCTCATGGTCTGCGATATCTTTTGCCTCCATGATCCGGTCCATGGTAATCGAGAGTTCCTGTTCCACCTGCTCCCGGGGAGAGTCCGGATGTGTCGGAATATCGAGCGGGACGATGATGTCTGATTTTATCGCCTGCTGGAATGCGATGGTCTTTTCATTCGTTATCTCAACTTCGCCATAGACCGAGAGCTGAAAAGATCCAGAATCGGTCATGATGACTCCGTCGAAATCCAGGGTCTTTGCAAGACCATCAGAAAGGGCACGCTCACGATACTCTTCAGACCGGGAGAAGATGTATGCATTGGTGATAACTGCTTCAACACCCATCTCCTGCATCTCTTTCGGGGTTATCAGGTTCAGGTGCGGGTTGATAACCGGAAGCAGAGTCGGGGTTTTTACTGTCTTGCCTTGTCCGGAGAGTTTTCCGATTCTTCCGGCGATGTCTTTTTCAATAATTTCAAAGGAGAGGGTCATATATGAAACGTGTTTCGCATTATTGTTGGTCTCCAGATTATGCTCTCGATCGCTCGTGTGAGTGGTATTGGTTATCTAAACGATCAGGTACGTATTATTTGTGAGGGTTCACTGATTGGTTTTTCGGAGGGGGAAGGAGGGATGTGGAGTTGAACAATTTAAAATTATTCGATAAAATGGGAAATTGTATTGTTTGATTCTGGATTAACTCCTGAAGAATTTCTTCATTTATTAAATAATCGTGGTTACTGAACCGGTTGCATCACTCCAAACAGTTTATGCAATGAGACACAAAGCCAAGTTTTCTGTAATTATATATCTAACCGATCAGATTTTTCTTGCGTAAACGCGATATTTGGAAAAAATGATTGATTTTATCTCAAAAATAGTATTACATCCTTTATCTCCCAGAGACTGCCAAAACAGATATCCAAAGTCCGCATAAATAGTAGTTAGGGATGAATAGAAAACCGGTATTCCGAATAGGAACCGATGACTTTAAAGAGCTCATCGATGAAGGAGGATATTTCGTAGATAAATCTTTGTTTATCCGTGAAATTATCGAAGGGAATAAAGTTGTACTGCTTCCCCGTCCTCGTCGGTTTGGCAAAACCCTCAACATGACCATGCTCAGATACTTCTTTGAAAAAACAGAGAACGACCAAAATTATCTTTTTGAAGGATTAGCCATATCTGATTACCCAGAATACCAGAAACATCAGGGGCAATACCCGGTAATATTCATCAGTCTGAAGGATGTCAAAGGCACCTCCTGGTTTGAGAGTAGAAAACGACTGGTTGAGAAGATTGGGGAACTACTATCACAGTTTAAATATATCGAACCGACGCTGGATCCAATCTATCTGGACGGGTTTTACTCTATCCTCTCTGGAAACCCCGATGATGCTTCAATGAAAGCCAGTCTGAAAAACATTATTACATGGCTTTACAATTATCATCAGAAACCCGTCATTGTCCTTATTGACGAATATGACAGCCCTATGATCGAAGCATGGACACATGACTATTACCATGAGATGACAGAGTTCATGCAATCATGGCTTGGCGGTGGACTTAAACATGAAAACGCCCATGCCCTTTACCGGGCAGTCATCACCGGAATTCTTCGGATTGCAAAAGAGTCGATATTTTCTGATCTCAATAATCTCAAAGTCATCTCCACTCTTCAGTCACATAA
This sequence comes from Methanospirillum hungatei, assembly GCF_020216685.1. Classification (GTDB taxonomy): domain Archaea; phylum Halobacteriota; class Methanomicrobia; order Methanomicrobiales; family Methanospirillaceae; genus Methanospirillum; species Methanospirillum hungatei_B. Next base: position 9,535 of record NZ_JAIWNS010000080.1, read on the forward strand.
AGTATCACAGATGTTCGGATTTACCGAACATGACATCAATACAATTCTATCAGATTTCTCTATTCCGGATCATGGAAACGTCATTCGAGAGTGGTATAATGGATACTCCTTTGGAGATCAGGTGATCTATAACCCCTGGTCTGTAACGAATTATATTGATAATCTGCCTGATCCACCCGGCTCTCACTGGCTCAACACCTCAGCCAACACCCTTGTATTTGAGGAACTCGGTCATGGAGGGATTGAAATTAAACGTGATCTGGAGAAACTACTTTCCGGAGAAGAGATTAGGTACCCGATTACAGAGACAATTACCTTCAGGGATATCGGGAGAAATCCTGCAAACATTTGGAGTTTTCTGTACTTTTCAGGATACCTCAGGGCAGGAGATCCGAAATTTGCAGATTATGATCCGAACCTCCTCACATATGCATTGAGTATTCCAAACAAGGAGATTTCGGTAGCG
>NZ_JAIWNS010000081.1 GCF_020216685.1 Methanospirillum hungatei
TATAAGCAATTTGTAAACAGCCAGTTTGAAAAAGGGGATCTATCATCTGGTATAACCTCATTTCTCTCAGTATTTCTGGAGAACAAAAAAGCAGAGATACTTGAGCAGACTTTACAGAATCTTACTGTCAGTCTTGTAAGTTTCTATGATCTTGCACGACTTCCTGAAGCAGTTTTTCATGCCTTTGTACTCGGCCTTCTCGCAAATCTGAGATCTATCTATGATATCAGATCGAATGCAGAATCAGGACTTGGAAGGGCTGATATCCTGATGATACCAAAGACAGCCGGCTATCCGATCGGATATGTGATAGAATTTAAATCAATATATCCGGATGATGACATGGAAAAATCGGCACAGGAGGCATTAACGCAGATTCGGGAGAGAAAGTATGATGCATCAGTCTTACCCGGAGGGACAGAACCTGATAATATCCGATATCTTGCGATCGTACTTCAGGGAAAGAATGTGATGGTAAAGGAGTAAAATGAATCAATCGAGCATGATAATTCCAGCTATCACGAAATCAGGTGACATGACCTCAAATAAGATATATTCAGGTTCATTTACTCATATATGTGTTTCTCTCTTTTCTGAAAATATCTGCCCTTCAAACGTGAATATCTGAACCGAGGACTCCTTCCAGCATCCTCTGGGCAGCCCTGCCTTCATACAGGTATGGTCGAGAAATTCAGTCACATTCCATCCCCATTCCACCGGAACCTGGGGGAGCAGAAGACCGGATCGGCCATACCCTCTGACAATCAGCCCGTGTTTTCCAACCGTTATGGCTTCCGGCCGGTTTGCAGGAGCTACCTCCAATAATTCTGGTTCAGTCAGAACTGTCACTTCAACTGCGATATCTGGAAGTTCATTTGGTGTAACAGGGGGAAACCGTGGATCTCCGGTTGCTGCAGAGCAGGCTGCTTCACGGATGGCATCCCGGAGTGGCATGATGGCATTGGGAAATCCGATACAGCCCCGAAGATCGCCATGCTTGGTCAGCGTAACAAATACCCCGCGTTTTTTGGAGAAGACCGATGGAAATTCCGGTTCTGTATAGGGTTCCCGTGCAACATGCTCGTACAGTACATGGCGGGCATGAGAGAGAGCCAGCTCCCCTTCTGCTGATGTAAGTAGATCCATGTATGATTGATAGTCCCTGACAGTATTTATCTGTCAGGACAAAAAAGGAAGATCAGAATGAGTCAAGCAATGACTTCAGACCTGCTTTCCCAAGTTTTATTGCCAGCTTGGGATTTGCTGCAATGATATTTTTTATAAGATTTAAGGTATTGAAATCTGAAAGGTTCATTTTTGAGACTGAGTGCACAATTGCATTCAGATCATCATCATTCAATTTGACAAATACCTCTTTGATCTGGTAATTTCTCTCAAGCGCCTTTCCAAGATACGATGCTCTCCATGTCTCATCATAAGGCATCAGTGCCTGAGCAGATGTATCGCCTTTTTCAATAGCCATGGATCCAACGTCTCCGGCAAGTTTTCCGGTATAGAGAGCAGCATAGATACCACCACCGGTGAGGGGATCAGACACACGGGCTGCATCTCCGACGATCATGAGGTTGTTTGCAACTGTGCATGGGAGTGGCTGACAGATAGAGACACCACCGGCGATAAGCTCGATGGCCTTACCATTAGGAAAATTCCTGGCGACGAAACGATTCAGGTAGTCAATCGGCCGGTTTCCTGGTTTGCACCGGTCTCCACCGACACCTATACCCACGTTTGCGGTCTTGTCACCTTTTGGAAATATCCATACATAGCCACCTGGGGCGATGTTGTTACCCACGTAGAACTCGGTTGCATGAGCATCGATGTCAATCCCGGTCATCAGATACTGGGCACAGGTCTCCATCTCACGAAGAGGGACCGTTGTGTCAACACCGCACCAGCGTGCAAACTTTGACTCAACACCATCTGCTGCGATGGTAAGTCCTGCCCTGACTTCATGAGCAATACCCCCCTGATTAAGAATGGCGCCCTTTACCGCTCCATCCTCCATGATTGGGGTAACAGCACGGGTCTTTACCTGGATGTCTGCTCCTGCTCCGGCTGCCATCCAGACAAGGTCCCGGTCAAATACCTTGCGGTGTAGAACATAACCAACTTCTGCTCCTGCCTTTTCCGGTTCAAGTTCCATCTTAAACCCGTCAGGTGCGATGATATTGGCCTTCTCAATCTCGGCTGCAACCCACCGGTCTTCAGGCTTGAAGAACTCATGCATCAGTGCTTTTCCGACTCCTTCGGCACATCTGACCGGAGCACCAATGGCAGGGCGTTTCTCCGTGAGCAGGACAGAATATCCCTTCTCGGCAAAGGTCTTTGCAGCAAATGCTCCGCCAGGACCTCCTCCCACTACGAGAACATCATACTCGCGCTTCATTTCTTCGCCTCCAAAGCCCCAAGCGGACAGACACGGACACAGATCCCACAATTCTTACAAGTATTCGTATCGATATCCAGATAGGCATCGACAAGTTCCAGTGCCCCTTCCGGACAAACCGAGACACAACAGCCGCAATAGGCACAGATTTCCCGATGAACCTCGATCATTCCTTACATGGTTGACGCGAAATCCTTTAATGATTCGGGTATGGATCTCACAGATCAGGGATCTCAAATGATCCATACTTCCCACCGCCACCGGGATGAAGAATAATATGCCCCTCGCGAAATGACCGGATTGCTTTTGAAAGACGGATATCTATTGCTGCAATCTCTTCAGGAGGAGTTTTCATAAGAGTGGTAATTTCGTCACCGAACCGCTCAATGCAACGACAATAGAGATCTCTGCAGCGCCGGGTTGAGGGGCTTTTCGTATCAAGGACACGCTGAATAATTTCTGAAAGGGGGATAATATGAAGATAGGGCGGCCGCTCAGATACAGGACCTGATGAGAGGGATTGTGCACGCTCCTGAACACCTTTTTTTATCCTCCCGCCATCATCAGGACATTTCCATGAGATCGCTGCTGCTTCTTCAAAGGAGAACTGCCGAAAACATCTGCTGCATGCGGTCCGGTTATATTTTCCTTCCTCCGGGAAAAATCCGACATTCATCACGATCTTCGCCTGCTGAACGGCATTGAGCACCCCGATGGCATCTGTTCTTTTTAGGTCCAGGACGGTGAACTCTCGTCCCAACTTTGATGGTTCAGGACTGTGGGCATCAGAGTTGGTCAGGAACGGCACTGATGCAAGCTCAGCAATGCCCGCCCCATACCTACTGTCAGCCGACAGACCAAGCTCAAGGAGATCAACCGGTTCATCACCATAGCAGGATGAGAGTGACGGATGCACAGCGTATACCGATGTGTAGGGAGTAAATGCATGAGCCGGGCCACCAATACCCCCTACTGCATGGACATGAAAGAGGATCTCTTCTCCTGTCAGGGGCACACGGGGGCGGCCATTTGAATCCATGTCCCTGCTATGTGGCCCGAGCCTCTGTGCAAGATCTGCTGCTGCATCAAAATCAGGGAGCAGAATCACATGATGGACCCGGCCAGCTCCTTCAATTTCGGTCGTGGGAACAACGATGATATCATCATCAATAGAAGCATCCTGCCACATCCGTCTCCATTCCGGATGGAGAATATCACCAGTTCCAATAACAGAGATTCCTTTGACTCTGCATCCTTTGATGATCTCTTCAGGCGTCATCCGGGGTGATGATGCCATGGAAAAACAGGAATGAATATGAAGATCTGCTGCGGCCTGCATATTCAGCCGATGTATGAAAGCTCTTCCTCAGACTTTCTCTCCTGCTCTAAAAGCCGTTGGAGTGCTACTTCCATCTCACCTGCCCGTTCGGTCAGCTTTGCATCATCTATCTCAATACCCAGGAGCTTTGTCAGAACTGAAAGAACGGTCGTTGCACTCCTGGGATCGACGAGGTATCCGGATGTCTCGCCCATCAGGCAGATTCCCTCTATTCCGAGCGGTATTGAAAGACCGAGCATGAGTCCTGCAGCACCGATAATGCCGCCACCAGGCTCTCCTTCGCTGAAAATACCCCCCGCATCCTCAACCTGCTGCCTGAGATCCTCACGGTTCACAGCTGCAATAACCCTGGTAACCTCGTTGAAATGACCGACACCATACCCGCCAATGGTGTAAATCCGCCTGACTCCAAGCTGGTGACAGATATCAACATAGACCTGGGATAAAAGATAATGACCTTCTCCAGACGTACTCTGGAAATCACCGACCAGGAAGAGATATGTACCCTTCTCACCCGAATACCGGTATATCTCATTATTACAGAGACGGACAGTCCCCCCTTCCTGGATGATTACCTGAGGAGGGAAATATATGGAGTTGATTTCTGCAATCCGGACAGCCCCAAGTTCCTGGATCATGTGCTCAGCGACAAGTTTTCCCACATGCCCGATTCCAGGGAGACCTTCAATCATTATCGGAGCAGTCCTGTCTTCAGGAGCTATTAACTCCTCAAATCGTATGGTAATATCTTCCATCATTGCAGTAATCCTTGAGTGTTCAATGAATGTGTGTTCTCTGATACTGTTCTGATTCTTATATAAAAATCAGCGAATCATCCTCCGGTATTTTCCATATCGATCATCAGGAGAATACCTGGCAGGATGGGGAGTTATTGTGGGTTTCCCACAACTGGAACAAGTTTCAGAAAGAGTGTAAAGATTATCCGAGGGGCAGTATCTGATACGCCCTTTCATACATGCTTCCCGGACTTCGATTTCCGGCTGAATTTTCCTTCTCCACCGGCTCGTTTCAGAACACCGATGGCTGCACTTGAGGCCTTCTCAAGAGCTTTCTCGGCATCCTTGTAATTCGTTGCAATAACCTTGATACGGTAATTAGGAGCTCCGAGATAGGTAATCTCTATCTCTGCTCCGTCTACCTTCGGCTCTGCACTACGAAGGGCACGTCTGATGATATTTACCCCATCTGACTTGGTAGACCGCAGGAACAGGTCTCCGGAGATGGTAACCGATGGAAGTTTCACATTTTCGGTTGCAATGGTATACAGGGCATCAGCAAGCCCGGAGTCTATTTTAAGTTTATTCAGGGCATCACGGCCTTCGGTGACAAAGTCCTCAAAGGCTGCGTACAACTCACCATATTCACGATAGAGTGCACTTGCAATATCCTGGGCACTATCAGCCTTGCCAGCCGCTTCAGCCGCAAAACCGATCCATTTCTTTGCCTTGGATTCATTCTTCCAGACACGGATCTTCTCACGGCGCTGGTGCTCGTTGACATCCTTTAAAGAGAGATCGATGTGACCTTTCTGGGGGTCGACATTCAGTACCTTGCATACAACCTTCTGTCCCTCCCTGATGTGGTCACGGATGTACTTAATCCATCCACGGGCCACTTCCGCAATAGGGATCAGTCCCTCCCGGTTGTTATACTCGTCAAGCGTGACAAATGCCACGAAATCCTTAACATTCTGAACTGAACAGACGACAAGTTCCCCCTGTTCAGGCCACTCTCTCTCCTGCATCAGGCTCTCACTCAAGTGCAGTTATAATCTCTGCTTTGATTTGTGCTTTTCCACCGGTCGGGGTGGCAAGGTTTGAGCCACAGACAATACAGTCAACCGGTGTGCATGCACGGTCAAAGATAATCTGTTCATTCTCACAATCCGGGCATTTTACCTTGACAAACTTGCTCCGGTTCTCGCGTGTTAATTGTACCATAATAATTACTCCGTAAGTTCGAACTTTCCAACCCGGAATCCTGCTCTCAGGTGTGCTTTCTTGCATGCAGTGCAGCGGTACCGGATATTTACCTTCTTGGTCGGCTTGTCGCCTCCGGGGACTTTGGAGAATTTACCCATGTTCCCAACCTGTCCTCTCCGTGCTTTCTGACGATCAATCCAGTGGAGTCCGGTGGTTTTACCTTTTTTTACCTTCTCTACCTCATGCTCCTCATGTTTGTGACAGAAGGGACAATATGTGCGGAATTTTGCTGGCATCTTCATGATTTTGGCCACTCCTCGTGTATAGAATACCTACATCATTAGCCCGGATGGATATTTAAGACTATGTCGCGTTCAACCAGGACTTGTGCATTTCTTGAGGGGAGCGTGAGAATATCTCCTGCATCCATCTCATATGTCCGTCCGTCAATACCCATAAAAGGTTCCATACTGGAAAGCGCTAACACGATATCATTTGCAAAAGGAGCGTCAGAAGAGGTTTTTATCACAGGTTCATTATAATCGGACTCCTCTGCGCGGTTGATATCCTCAAGAACGGCAGGTTCAGAGCCCTCAACGCACAAGTTCTCCTCATCAGATCCCACGCGGACCTGCCGGGCAGGAGTTGCCTTCCATTCAATAAGCTGGGTTTTACTCTGCCGGATCGCATCAACTATCCGGTTAAACATCTCAAGTTCAGCAGGAATGAGTGAACGAAGCTCCTCACGCTCTATATAGGATCCCTCAGCCTGACTGAGCGCAAGCCCCACAATCTTGTCCGTCCGGATCTTGAACAATTCTTCAACCGTTGCCCTGACGCTGGATACCTTCTCGATGAGCAGACGGGCCTCATCTGAAAATGGATCCTCATGACTGTAGACCTCCTGCTGAAGTGACCTGATGTGCTCGGAGGTTTTCATGAACAGGTCAGGAGATATCATCGTCAGTTCACCGGTATCACGCTCTTCAAGAAGAATGGTGCGGAGTTCATCAAGATGCATGATCCAAAACCCCCCCGATCTCTGCCATCCCTCTGCAACAGAGAAATACTCCGACGGCTTCCGGGACTTTCAACCGGCCTTTCGGGATATCATAGGATGATCCAAGAAGTGAGAAGGAGTACTCCCGCTCTGATTCGATAATGACCTCACGCTCTCCAAAAGCAACCGCATCAATAAGCGGATCAAAATCATGAAGTTCCTTCACTTCCATCGGAACCACTTTAAAACCTGATTTTGCATGAAGAGAACCAGGTAGCCGGATAAGCCGCCGGGTATCTGTGGTGACCGGTTCATCAGCCTGCACTGCAGCCTCTCTTATATAGGGGAGAAGGGCACTCTCCCGCTCTGAAGTCAGGGCTCCAAAAACGGTCCTTACCGTCTGGTCACGGAGAAGGATCGATGAAGGATTGGTATGCAACAGTGTGATGAGTTCCGGTATCATTCCGGCAAACCGTTCTGCCATGACCTGCCCGACACCACGTAGGGAAGATAATTCTGCTTTCACTTCTTTTGGAGGTCTGGTACTGAGATCCTGAAGATACCTGGCGAGGACGAGTCTGAACCGGTCATGCCATCCATGTCTCCCCGGTTTCCAGTCATGAAGGAGAAGAGAAGGACTGATACCGGTCCCGCAGACATAATCAACCAGCTCCCGCCGTTCAGCCGGTTCAAAATCGCGGAATGCCAGTTCCTGAACATGAACATGATACCCCCGTCCCCCTGAAAAGACCAGCTTTATCGTCCGCATGTCAATTCCCAGCTCATTGTCAAGGACATCCAGTAATTTTTCAGCCTCCCCCTTAATCCGCTCAAGCATCGCTTCATACGATCCCCGCATGATGTGATCCGCATCAAGATCAAAGATGAGATCTGCCCCCAGCCATTCCTTGTCACCCATGGTCGGAGCCTGCGGAGTCCGGTAATATGCTGTGGAGTAATACGCATGGGCAGGGACCAGACTTTTCACATACTCCTGCATCTCATCTCCGGATGAAAACCCGATATGACGTCTCATCCTGATATCTTCAGGGTACCGGTCATCAAAGAAGATAAACCCAAACTCCCTCTCCTTTACCGATGAAGGAGGAGATATTCTTGCTTTATCATAGTAATCGGTAAACCGCTGTTTTATAAATATCCGGGTAGCCGGTCTCATACCTTACAGATCCTTAATCATATAGGGGCCTTTCCTGAAATAGCCAAGTTTCTGATAGTAGGGTCTGACCCCGATCCCTGCCATGATCGCAACATGACTGTATCCGGCATCCGCTGCGAGCGTCTCTGCTTCAGAGAGAAGTCGTGTCCCGAACCGTCTGTGTTGCTGATCCTCACCTGATCCTTCCTGCCCGATCGGGACCACCATCCCATAGACATGAAGTTCACGGACAAATGCGGCATTTTCAGTCTCCGGTCGCCAGGGTTCTTTGGGGAACCGCAGTCGTGCGAATCCGATCAGCGAGTCATCAGATTCAAATGAGATAAACCGTTCCATACCCCCGCAGCACTCATAGGGCAGAATATTCAGGACCGGCTCAGCCTGTGATCGTCTCCTGCCTATCTCTCTGCACCTGATACATGAGCACCTGCCACCCCTCTTGTGCAGACGTTGTTTGGCCAGTTCCCGAAAGTTTGAATGAGGGGACCCTGCAACGATCTTATCTGCAGGAATATCCCGCTGGATTCGCTGAAGCCGGCAGTATGGTGCTATCTCCATCTTTGCATCGGCCACCAGATCGATGAGGGCGTCTTCATCATATGGTGCATACGCTCCCGACGTATAGAGCTCTTCGATCTTTGATCCAGGTGTGACCAGGCACGGATATATCTTTAGAAAATCCGGTCTGAATCGTGGATCTGCAAAGAGATCATGAAACATCTGCCGATCTGATGCAAAGGTGCTTCCTGGGAGATTTGGCATCATGTGAAACCCGACTTTGAGGCCTGCGTCACGAAGAAGCGTATTTGCTTCCACGGTATCTGCGACGGTACATCCCCGCAGGTTCAGGGTCAGGATCTCGTCGTCAAGGTGCTGTACTCCAAGCTCCACCTTTGTCACACCCAGGTCAAGCATCCGGTCAATATGTTCTTTCCGACACCAGTCCGGCCGTGTTTCAAAGGTTATCGCTACACACCGTACTTTGGACGTTTCATTTCTGGCAAATATCTCCTCACGGGTGGTGTCTGGTAACGGGATATCCGGGTATTCATTCATCGCCCTGATGCATTCGGTCACAAACCATTCCTGGTATGACGGCTCCCGGGCGGTCATGGTCCCTCCCATGACGATGAGTTCGGCCTTATCCACGTGATGCCCAAGCTCCTCAAACTGGGATAATCGTGCATGCACCTGATCATAGGGGATGAAATTGTGTGCAAAGGCACGTTTTGCGGCAGGTTCGCCTCCGGTATAGCTCTGGGGAGATTGAAAGAGCGAATCCGGGCCACCCGGACAGGGAAGGCAGATACCATGCGGACAGGGTGCTGGTGATGTCATGACTGCGACCGGGGCTACACCAGACAGAGTTCGTGATGGTTTTACCAGAAGAACAGGACGAAGCAGCGGATACTCCTCAGGGGTAGCGCAGGATAGAATATCTGAGTTCCGGGGAACAACCGGCAGACGATATTTTTTGCAGATAGTCTTGACTATCTTTCGAAGTTCTCGCTCACCGGGAGGAGTGGAGAGAATGAGAGAGATTATCTCCCGGCAGGCGGGGGTGATGTCCATGAAATTAGTTCTCAACAGCTATCTCAGAAGGTGTAGACATTTCATGGGAAAAACTTAGCATCGCCGGCTTACGCCCGATGTGATCGACAATCTCCTGACCAAGAACAAGAATCGCCTCTTTATGAGACTTTTTGTTTTTATGTATGTGCACCGGTGAAATATGCAAACTATTATACCGCTCTGTTGGGATTTCCTCATTGGTGATGGTTTCGTAGTACTTCCTGACATGAATAAATAGCATATGTAAATGTAGCAGCTCCTCTTTCTGCACTCTATCACCTGGAACGGTCACTTGGTATCTTCACCGGGGATAACATATAGGTTATGGGAATCTTTTATTAAAGGGAAGATGCAGAGGGGCGCATAAACCTCTAACTCCATGAACTGAACCTTTTTTTCTGCGCACCAGAGAGAGACCATGCACCGGATCTTCTTCAGGGTGTATATCGTGGCAAACCTTCCGGAAGGGGAACAACCCTTACCAAAACCGGAGATGGCCCTGTTCTGCACGGAGCAGGTTCACCTTCCAGCACATCAGTGATGATGTATTTTTGTCCCTCTACGACTCCTGTCGGATGACATGCCGCAAAAGTTTCACATGCTTCATCACATTCAGGAAACTTCACTACAATCGTGGTATTTTTCCTGGCTAAATCAGGAGATACACGCATTTCAACCGGGGCTTCCGCAACATCAACCGTGACCGCCCCCCCATGGTGAACAGGACACCGGTGTGAGGCAGCACGTATAGCTACCACTTCATACCGGCGGCCTGATTCAAGGTTATGACAGACCCGTGCAATAGTGCATGACTCACATTGATCTGCCCGGCCCATGTAGACAAACTGGGTCCCTGGCTGTGCATATACTGACCCGACAATGGTCACCCGTGTTTTTTTCTGCTCCATACCCTTACTCCTCGTATAACATCTGCACGAGATGCTCTGCTGATTCCCGTGTCAATCCCATATCAAGAATAGTGAACCGCTCAGGCCTTATATCCCGTGCTTTCATAAGTGCTTCAACAATCACCTCGTCTGGGATATTCAGCTCCCGGGGGGTGGTTGGGGCACCTATCCTGGCAAGTGAGGATCTGATCTCCCGCCAGTCCCCGCCATGCAGATACATAGTCATTATTGATCCGATTCCACATGCCTCCCCATGCAATGCTGCCCCCGGCATCAACCGTTCCAGTGCATGACCAAATTTATGTTCTCCTCCTGATGCCGGCCGTGATGAACCGGCGATTGCCATCGATACCCCTGATGAGACAAGGGCCTTGACGACAATCCAGGCAGCCTCTTCCTGACCTGGTTTTATAAGATTGGCATCCTTGACCAGTATCTCAGCGGTCATCTTTGACAGGGCAATAGCATACTCGCTGATCTGTTCTCCTCTCAGCCGGTGAGCCAGCTCCCAATCAAGAATAGCGGTGTAATTGGAGATGACGTCTGCACATCCGGATGCCATAAGCCGGTGGGGCGCCTGGGAAATAATCCCCGTGTCAGCGACTACTGCGATCGGGGGATGGGCACCGACTGAAACACTGCCGGTCTCGGTGGGAAGGGTTGCCCTTCCGGAGATAATTCCATCATGCGATGCTGCGGTCGGGACGCTGATGAACGGCTTGCCCTGCTTGTACGAGACAATCTTGGCACAATCAATAACTCTCCCCCCGCCAACACCAATAAGGAAATCCGCTGACGAAGAGGCCTGACTACATGCTTCAAGAGTATCGGCATCCAGTTTTCCTGCAACAAAACGTCTGACTTCGTACTGATCTTTCAAAATATCCGCGACGGTATTTCCTGCAACTTCACGGGTGGTCCCGCCTGATATGAGAAGAACTGATCGGCCGGGTTTTATATCCGCGATGATGTCAGGAAGTTGCATTATCGCCTGATGACCAATCAGAACGTCCCGTGGAAGCTGGGTCCATCTCGATTTATTGAAGCCATCCGGCTGCAATACCTGTACCGGGTCTGTGCTCATGGAGTTCTCAACACATGATTAGGGAATTCATCTACAAATATTACATAGATCCCATCCGTTATGGTCAGCCATATACTCTGGTTGATACCCTTACCTACGCACTCATCCTGCTGGTATGTATCTGGCTGATTTACCGATGGCTTATAGCAAACCATATCTCTATTGATCGGGAGTTTGTATATTCCCTGATTCCATGGGTGGTATTTGGCGGTTGTCTGCGGGTTGTCGAGGATACCGGGTTTATCGCATCCGACCTGCATGTGGTTTTTACAACACCACTAATCTTCTTCCTGATATTCGCACTGGCCATGCCGGTTCTCGTTATTGCAAATATGTGTGAGAAGAGAGGGTTGGTTCAGTCCTGGAAAAAACTCTTTCAGTGGACCGGGATAGCACTTACGCTGGTAACACTTGTGTTTCTCACTTGGTTTGGCCTGACAAGCGCCCATTTTGATGTACTGGTCGCTCTGGCAATCCTTACCTTGGCAACTGCTACAACCGGTCTTTTATATGTCATCATCAGGTATGGATTCGGATGGCAGTATATGCAGGACCGTCTCTATCAGATCCTGATATTTGGTCATATGCTGGATGCGAGCGCAACCTCATTTGGTATTGACCTGCATTCGGTTCCCTACAGTGAACAACATGTGGTAGGATCTGTTCTGATTGACCTGACCGGTACTGCGTTCGTTATGTTCCCGCTGAAACTGCTTGTGCTGATTCCGGGTATTTATATCCTCGAACTCTACCGCCGTGAAGGCGCCTCAGGTATCTGGTACCTGATTCTGCTCGCCATGATCATGGTCGGTCTTGCCCCTGGCATCAGGGATATGATGCGAATGGTGCTTTATGTCTGAAACGTTTAAAATTTCTCATTACCTGGCTATTTCAGGAATGATACTTATAGCCGGATTTGCAGCAGGATTTGCATTATCATATTATGATCCGGCATTTGGTGAGTCTCTGGTCAACCTGTTTCAGGAGATGGTAGCAGGTCAGATAATGGGTGATGATCCACCGGTGCTGGCCCTTCAGTTATTCCTGAATAACCTTGAGGCATGTGTCGTCATCTTCATCGGCGGTGCATTCTTTGGGTTTATCTCTGTTGCAATACTGATGCTGAACGGTGTGATCATCGGTGCAGTTCTGGAAGTAGTCAGAAAAGAAGCAGGATATATCGCACTTTTTGCAGCGATAGTTCCCCATGGGATCTTTGAACTTCCTGCCGTTATTGCATCAGGAGCACTCGGACTCATGATGGGGCGGGCAGTGAAAAATGAGTTGTCAGGAATTGCTGACGCATCATTTGAAGCATGGCGTCTTGGGGGATATTTTGTGAAATATATCATCCCGTTCGTTGCCATCGCAGCCGTAATCGAGGCATTTATCACACCAGCCGTCTTACAACTGGTGACATAGGAGCTCATGAATGGAGGAACAGGAAGGAACGCTCCCTCAAAAAGCGGATTTCTCAGGCTGGTACAATGATATCCTCTGGCGTGCGGAGATTATGGATGTCCGCTACCCGGTAAAGGGACTCTATGTATGGTTCCCGTTCGGATTTGGTATCCGGAAACGGGTATATGGCATTCTTCGGGAATTACTTGACCGGGACCATGAGGAGACCTTGTTTCCGCTTCTGATACCTGAACCGGAATTCATGAAAGAGGCTGAACATATCAAGGGTTTTGAAAACGAAGTCTACTGGGTCACCCATGGAGGGACTTCTCCTCTTGATATCAAACTCGCCCTTCGCCCGACCAGTGAGACTGCTATTTACCCGATGTATGCTCTCTGGGTCAGATCCCATGCTGATCTCCCGATAAAAGTGTACCAGATTGTCAATACATTCAGGTACGAGACGAAGCATACACGCCCGCTTATCAGGCTTCGTGAGATCACCTCATTTAAAGAGGCTCACACAGTCCATGCTACCTGGGAAGATGCTGAACGGCAGGTTGAGGATGCCATTGCACGATACCAGGAATTTTACGACCGGCTGAATATTCCGGTCCTGATATCTAAGCGTCCTGACTGGGATAAGTTCCCGGGTGCAGATTATACCATCGCTGTGGATACCATTATGCCGGATGGCAGAACGCTTCAGATCGGAACCGTCCATCATCTCGGCGATCACTTCTCAAAGACGTTCAGTATCCAGTATGAGGACACAAAAGGCCAGCAGCAGTACTGTCATCAGACCTGTTATGGCATATCAGAGCGATCAATTGCAGCCCTTATCAGTATGCATGGCGATGACCGAGGCCTTATGCTCCCACCCGAAGTTGCTCCGGTGCAGATAGTCATCGTCCCGGTTATTATGAAAAAGCGGGAGGAAGAAGTCATGCAGGCTGCAGAACTGCTTGAAAAGGAACTGCAGAATGCAGGATACCGGGTAAAGATTGACACCCGTGACCTCAGACCTGGTGCAAAATATTACTACTGGGAGATGAGAGGAGTTCCTCTCAGGCTTGAAATCGGACCACGTGATCTTGACAATGGTGTCGTTATGGGAGTTCTCCGGTCAGGCGGCAAAGAGTCACTTCCACGGGCAGATATCATTGCTGAAGTTAGCAGGAAGATGACGGAGTTCACGGCAGCCCTGCAGGAGCGGGCAAAAACCC
>NZ_JAIWNS010000300.1 GCF_020216685.1 Methanospirillum hungatei
TCCGAAGAAATAATCCAGATATTCTTATAATTACATTTTCATCTGACAGTGTCCTGGGAGAAAAAAACCCAGAGAATTTTAAGGGCTCCTGGCATTTTCATATTAAAACAGATAAAAATCAGTTTCTTTTTGAAGATCTTATACATACTATCTACCATGGTGTTATTCAACGGGGGTTTATGCACCTGCAGGGAGAATTATCTGATCTTTTTTCTCTCGTACAAGGCATTCCTGACCCATTTTTTATAACGGATAATAATAGGGAGGTTCAGATCTGGAATAAAGGAATGGTGAATCTGACCGGTTTTTCTGCTGATCAGATTCTCAGCAAAGACCAATATACGCATTCAATTCCGATTTTCAAAAATTTCGAGCCAATTCTGATAGACTTAGTGGTGGATTATCATAAAGCCATCAGGAAGCAGTATGAACCTCTCATCTCCATCGGAAATATCTGGGTCATCAATGATTATTTTCCGCATCTTAACAATGGAAAGGGTGCACATCTCCGGCTGTATGCTTCACCATTGTATGATCAGTCGGGAGGGTTGCGTGGAGCGATTATGTCTGCACAGGATATTTCTTTCGTTATCGGTCTTCCTGGGTATACATCCGGAGTCTCTCATCACAGATCCCCTCTTCAAAAAGAGATTAGTCCCTGTAATTATTCAGATCTGATTATTAATGGGTTTGTTCGGGAAAATATTGAGACGAAGGCGTTTTCACCCGTATATGGACTATCAGAGAACAACACTTACAGAATCAATTCCTTCGACGATACAGAAATATCTGATTTTACATCCTTTTTTTACCGGTTTGTGGAGACTGCACATATTCCTATCATTGGCTGGGATGCATCATATGCAATAACACTCTTTAATCTGGGTGCTGCCAGACTTACCGGAATTTCTTCAGATAAAGTACTCGGCCAGAAGATCTTTACTTTGTTTCCTGATAGTCAGAGAGATCGATCACTGAGCCTGCTTCAGCAGGTCCATGGACCTGAACCGGCTCTTGAAAGTGCCATGATTCCCATAATCCAGAAATCAGGAGATATACGATCTGTGGTATGGAATTTTGAGCGCTTTGACGGATCAGATGGGAGGGCATTATTAATCATTGGGGTTGGACAGGATATCACTGAACAAATCTGGGCGGTCGAATATCTGAAAAGGTATATTTCAGAACTGACTGAGAAAAATGATGAATTAATCCGGGTGAAGAGCCAGCTCTCTGAAATTAATCAACATCTGGATGATATTGTTGAAAAACGGACGAAAGAGATCGAAGATCTGTTAAAACAGAAGGATGAGTTCATCACCCAGATAGGTCATGATCTGAAAACGCCCTTGACTCCGGTAATCGCAATTCTTCCAATTTTAAGAAGAAAAGAGAGTGACCCAAAAAAGATTGAATATCTTGATATGGCGATTCGGAATGCCGCACAAATGCATGATCTGCTGATCAGTATTCTTCAGATGGCTCGTCTGAATAAATCATATCTTCCCGGTATCGGGACCTCTCTTCCGATTCGTGAGATGATTTATGAGTTGACTGTAAATTTCGAATATGAGATATTAAAAAAACGTCTGATCATCATGAATGATATTCCTGCAGATCTTGAAATCAGAATGAGCCCGATTGATTTTGATACTATCTTTGGAAATCTTTTGGATAATGCGATAAAATTTTCAAATACCGGAGGGAGTATTACTTTTCATGGAGAACGAACTGAAAAAGGAATTATTATCACCATCAGGGACTGTGGAATTGGGCTGCTTCCGGGAGAAGTAGAACATATCTTCGAAAAATTCTATAAAGCTGACAGCTCACGACATGATGGAAAATCATACGGGCTTGGTCTTTCAATCACCCAGAAGATCGTTGAACGGAACGGAGGAATAATTCAGGTAAAAAGCGATGGACGGAATACCGGGACGACATTTACCCTGATATTCCCTCGGTTAAAAACCATCCATTCATAAATGATTGACTCATTGTATATTTTTTAGAATACTAGCAGATAGTTTCAAATCATATAGTTTGGACAAAAAGGACATTTCCTCTAATTTTGAAAAATCAGTCTTCTTAAAATAGCATAAAGGACAATAGGTAACACCAAAACGTTACTGAGAATTATGGTCCGGGTCCTAATTGTTGAACGTGTTCCATTTATGCGAAATATTACTCGTTTTGCGCTTGAATGTAGTGGTCACGAAGTAATTGGTGAGGCAGTTGACGGTCAGCAGGCCCTTGATTTATATTATCTTTATACACCAGATCTTGTAATTTTAGCTCTTGTCCTGCAAAAGGTACAGGGCATTCAGGTATTGCGTCGTATAAAAGAGACACATCCAGATTCAAAGATTGTCATCTGTTCTGCTATCAAAACACAGCGAATGATCGACCAGGCGATGGAATATGGTGCTGACTCATATGTCATTAAACCTTTTCAGATCTATAATTTTATCTCTGAAGTGAACCGGGTATTGGGATTAAAAACCACCTTTCAGGAGATGGCTCAGAAACGACTCCTCTCACAACGTGAAGAACTTGAGCAGATAGCAGCAAAAGTGTTGACAAGGACGATATCCAGGGATGAACTCCAGAGTTTTATTCAGAAGGTTCAGGGTTCCCCGCATCAGTGATGATG
>NZ_JAIWNS010000082.1 GCF_020216685.1 Methanospirillum hungatei
GTGACAGTGCCCTGTATACTGATAAAAACATCAATGCCCTCGGTCCGGAAACAAGGTGGATATCAAATGTCCCTGCCACAATAACAGAGATGACAGAGCTACTCAAATCTGATCTTCTCTTCACTGCGACCTCATATCCAAGGTATTCCAGCAGTAGCGTTGACTCACATTATGGTGGTGTTCCTCAAAAATGGGTTGTTGTCTCATCTGAAGAGATGAAAATCCGAGAATTGAAGACTTTTGAGAAAAACCTCCCTGTGAAGTTCAAAACCGCATTAAAAGGGTTAAAACAGATTTCTAATGTCCGAAATTTTCTTACAATGGACGATTAGAAACTGATAAAAATATTTAATCTTCAACCCTATTATCAGGATATATCGGTATCGGTTTTTCGTTCTGCGATCTGGTGAGAAGATCAATCGCCCACTCTGCAATTTCTTTTACATCATCATCCGGATGCTCTTTCAGATGGGAAATTTTTTCAATCACTAAAATATTTCTGCTATTGGCGAGTACATTGAGGATACCAATCAATTCCTGGGTACTCTCCGAATGTATGTGAGATAAAAGTTCATCAACCGGTGCAGGATTCAAACCCATCAAAGAATCAATTACGCTGTTGTAGACATCATCGTCCGGATGATTAAACAGAGGAATAACCGCAGAAACCCCCTTTGCCTGGTCAACCTGGGGAAGAATGTAAATTGCCGAACAAAGTAATTGAACTGAATCAGATGAAAGAAGAGGAAGTACCTGATCATAACATGAAGAACCAATCTCGGTCAGACTCCACTCAGCCTCATCCCTGATAGATTCATCAGGATCAGAAAGGCATTTTACTAAAACGGGAATCGCCTTCTTGTCACCAATCGATCCAAGAATCTCAATAATTTTCTGCTTTATGACGAGATTATCCGTCTCTATCTCTTTGCAGAGAATAGGAACTGCATTTTTTCCAACCTCTTCAATGGCGGATTTTGCAACATACACCAGATCTTCATTTGGATTATCAAGACAGGGGATGAGAAATGAAACGGCGTCCTTCTTGAAAAGAGCAAGCACTTCAGGTAATTCATATCTTACGATGTCTGAATCCAGATCATTCTGTTCAATTGCTTCAATAATATACGGAATACATTTCTTCCCCACTCTTTTCAGTCTTCTCCTGGCATCATCAGCCAGATCCATAAACGGTGAATGAAGATTTCGTATGGATTTCTTGATGATATATTCTTCTTCAGATTTCCAGGTGAATGATTCCAGGTGAATAAAGATTGGTTTCTTTTCCATGTCCCCTCTGTCTGAAAAAAGTATTACTGCAAAGAATTCAAAATGATCTTAAATGTGAGAAAATTTATGCTGATATGGGGATTTGAACCCCAGTCGCAGGAGTGAGAGTCCTGCATGATTGACCCCTACACTATATCAGCTGTGCCTCTAAATGTTATCATTAGTAATATATAAATAAACCGGTTTTTCCTGAAATGATCCCACAGATATAAGAGTACAAGAGGGGAACGTATTAGGATACATGGCTGGTATTGAGGATCAAATCAAGGAGATAGAGGACGAGATCCAGAATACCGTTTATAACAAGGCTACCTCAAAGCATATCGGGCGGCTCAAAGCAAAACTCGCCAAAATGAAAGAGGAAGCCGTAAACCGGGCGATGAAAGCCGGTGGCGGTGGGGAAGGCTATGCCGTTAAAAAATCCGGCGATGCAACGGTGGTTCTTGTCGGTTTTCCTTCTACTGGTAAATCCACGCTCCTGAATGTACTCACGGGTACTGAAAGTGAAACCGGAGCGTATGCATTCACCACCCTGACAGTGGTTCCCGGCGCTCTTGAACATAAAGGCGCAAAAATTCAGCTCCTTGATATCCCCGGACTTATTGCCGGTGCCGCGATGGGAAAAGGCCGGGGCAAGGAAGTCATTGCCGTTGTCAGAAATGCTGATATGATCGTCCTTCTTGTCGATGTGTTTAATGAAAAACACGTGGACGTCCTGTTCCGTGAATTATATGACGCAGGTATCAGGGTCAATGTTCCAAAGCCTGATATTACCATTAAAAAGACCTCACGGGGAGGGGTCAGATTAAACGCGGTTGGAACCTTGGATCTGGATATCGAAGAAGTCAGGTCCATCCTGACTGAGAACCGTATCGCAAGTGCAGATATTCTCATCAGAGGAAATGCTACCCAGGATGACCTGATTGATGCCATCATGGGGAGCAGAGTATACATCCCGGCGATCATCGCGGTCAATAAGGTTGACCTTATCGATGAAAAAGACCGGAAAAAGATCGAAGAAGATCTCACCAGGCGGTTTGGACAAAAACCAATCATGATATCTGCAGCAACCGGTTACCACATGGAAGAATTAAAGGATGCAATATATAATGCACTTGGATTTATCAGGATATTCTTAAAACCCCAGGCAGGACCAGCAGATATGGATGAACCACTCATCATGAGAACCGGTTCAAAAATTGAAGACGTCTGTCGGAAACTGCATCGTGACTTTGTTGATAAATTCAGATATGCACGGATATGGGGCACATCTGTCAAACATGAGGCACAAAGGGTAGGTATTGCCCATAAACTTGCAGATGAGGACATTCTGCAGATCATCATCGAACGATAATTATACCATTCAGACAGATAATACTAGAGAAATGTCACCATCAACGAAGACAAATAATCCTCCGACATCCGACCCTGATAGTACTGAGGGTCCGCTCACTTTTGAGAAAGTTTGGCTGATGTTTCAGGAAACAGATAAAAAGCTCAATAAACTGGAAAGATTGTTTACATCGCAGTGGGGAAAATTAATTGAATCCCTTGTGGATGGAGATATCATTCGTATCCTGAATCAGCGTGGAATAGCAGTTACGGATATCATAAAAAGGAGATCAGGGAAACGTGATGGTGTTGATTATGAATTTGACATTATTGCAATAAACGGCACTGATATTGTGATTGTCGAAGTAAAAACAACATTACGGCCTGAAGATGTCAGGGATTTCATAAAAAAACTGAAGATGGCAAAGATATGGATGCCGGAATATTCTGATAAAAGGGTATACGGGGCAGTTGCATTCCTGACAGAGGATACCGGAACAGCATCAATGGCAGAGAAGAAAGGTCTCTTTGTCATGAGGGCAACAGGCGATAGTGCAAGCATAATTAATTCAGATACATTCATCCCAAAACCCTGGTAATTTTTTTCTCCCTTATACTTCAGGAACTTATACAATCCCTTATCTCCTCGAGCGGTGCATCGGTCTTGATACCATACCCGGAATAATGCACCCGGCCTGCACGGTACCCCTTATCCCTGAGTCGGTTCAGCAGTACATCAATCGGCCCGGGTGACAGCCGGTAAAATTTCCCCAGTTTATGATAATCATAACTAAAGGAGATATCAGGCTCATCTCTGCACAAAGGTAACAGTTTTAAAAGTCCTGACGGATCACCGGCAACAAAGGTCTCAGCATCCTTAATCATCCCGGCAAGAATTTCGGGATCATGGGTTGATCCAGTCCAGAGTGGTCCGGTTGGAGTTAATGATGCTCCACAGAGCGGACAGGTATGAATCCCAGGGAAGAATTTCTGTTCTTCCATCCGGTACGGACATTTCGGACACTGATGAATGTATCCAAGCCGGGCAATACTCTTGTCAGCTGCTGATGCACTACTTTTCAGCTGGAGATGAAGCCTGACAAAATGTTCATGGGCATAGCAGAAGAGTGGAGTAATCCCTTTGTCATATACCGCTGCATGCCTGGCAACATTCCCAAGAAGTATCCGAAGACCTACTTCGGTATGGTATTCGGTATTGAGTGGCCGTGCCATATACCGCCGTATCCCTGCCTTCAGGTGGGCACCGCATAACGGTGCTGTATCAGTTGCAGTAACGCCAAGATACTTCCCTGAAGAACGAATGGCAGCATCAATAAACGGAGCAGGAGTGCCAAAGGGATCAAGGTCCACAAACCCGAACTTCTCATCTGACATCAGGCTGTTCGCATCACGGCAGGTAATCTCTGCCTCAATTCCAAGAGACTGAACATTATGCGTGATGAGATCAATCGCCAACTGATCCCGATCATTGAAGGTGACCGGAACTCCGGTTTCATAACCAACCCGGCAGCCCCTGATTCCGGAGGCGGACATCGCATCCAGGTATGAATGAGGACTTGTCTGCCGTACCACGAGAACTGTAGTGTCACGATTCAGTGCCATCCGGGAATTAAAAAATACGGGCGCTGTGCCAGGCGGAAAAGGAACGTCAGGATTCTGGCAGGGCACTGCAATCGTGGTCCTGCCTTCCGTGACCCAGGTGAGGTCCATTCCGCTAAAAATGGTGTTCGATAATCTTATACCTATCCCTGCTACATGTAATAAGGCAGGACGTGTGGCCTAGTCAGGATATGGCGTCAGCCTCCTAAGCTGAATGCCGGGGGTTCAAATCCCTCCACGTCCGTATCCTTTTTTGAAACAGGTGTGAAATGAACGGCGCAGCCTATCTCTCCATCATCCGGCCGGTCAATGCAGTTGTTGCCGGACTTGCAGGAATACTTGCATCAATTATCGCAACCAGTACTATTCCGGCAGAGTTTTTCTGGATTTTTTGTATTGTGCTTGCCATCACCGGGGCTGGGAATGTCATCAATGACTACTATGACCGGGAGATAGATGCGATAAACCAGCCTGACCGGCCCATCCCATCAGGGCAGATAATACCAGGGCACGCACTCATATATGCCATTCTTCTCTTTCTAATCGGAAATGGTATCGCCATTCTCTTCACCCCTCTGACGCTTGCCGGAATTACCATGGTAAATTCAGTTCTGTTATGGCTGTATGCATCATTTTTAAAAAAGACACCACTCTTTGGAAATATATCGGTATCGTACCTTGCAGCAAGCATCTTTCTGTTCGGTGGTGCAATACAAGGAATTCAAGGTATTATATCTGTTCTTCCCATTGCCGGTGCCACCTGTGGTGTCATGCTTGCACGTGAACTCATAAAAGATGCGGAAGACATGCCGGGGGATAAAGAACATGGAGCACGGACATTTCCCCTCCTCTATGGTATTCGTGCAACCATCTTCCTTGCTCTCATCAGTGCATTTGCCGGAGTAATCATGTCTCTGCTCCTCTACTCGAGGTGGGGGCCATTTTACCTTGGTGCAATCCTTCTTGTTGATGCAATCATCCTGTTTGGAGCAATACGGGGATTGAAGGCAACAAATTCAGAAGAGATGATAAAAGCAAAGAGTTCCAAGATATTAAAGGCAGGAATGTTTGCTTCACTCCTGGTGTTCCTTCTCTCTGCAGTTGTGCTGTAATCATTCAATATATTTTTTCAGCTCTTCGGGGATTTTATCCGGTTCAATACCAAGAATAGCCATCCTGAAAACCTGGTCCCAATCTGCAGAAGTCTCCACACACCCGTCAGAGGTATTCACCACTCCCATGGCAATGATGTCATACTGACCTGACATCTCAATTCCCTCTTTTACTTCAAGAAGACATCCTATCCCAATAATTGCACGGGGACGATACCGCTTTATCATCCGCTTGATGAAAGAAGAACCTGGAATAATAAACACCCGGTATCCTAACAGCTCTAACAGACGTTTACCCTCTCCTACCTTACAAAGACCACATTCACGACATTTCAGCCCTTCGTCATGCAGGTGAGCAGGACATGCATTGGATCGGAGACAATGAGGCATAAAGACAACCCGTTCAGTCACGGGGATAGACATGAATGCCTTTCGGTTCAGCGTATTCTGAAGTGTTACAATTATCCTGAAAAAATCACTGTCTTCAAAACCGAAGAGGCGGAACATACTCCGCATCATTCCTTCTAGAAAAAGAAGACCTGCCCGCATGAACTTTGGAAACAGAATATTTCCCGAGCGGATGGCATAGAGAGTGAGGATAAGCAAAATGCATCCAAGGACAAGGATGGATAAAACTACCAGTATAGTCAGCTCTCCGATAAGCGTGATTACCGGCATATATGGCTGAAGCATGGTCATCACCTGATTTTCTGCATATCCTTCCCCTTCTTTAACTGCTTTATGGTATCAATGTCACGAGGGAGTGAAAAAATCCCATACTCAGTAATAATTCCGGAGATAAGATCTACGGGTGTTGCATCGAATGCAGGATTCCAGACCGGGACGTTATCTGGTCCGGTCATACATCCACGGACTTTCCTGACCTCTTGTGGATCCCTCTCCTCAATGATGACGCTATCTTCACAGCTCTCCTCATCAAAAGTGGATAACGGGGCTGCAATATAAAAGGGGAGAGAGTGGGCATGTGCACAGACAGCATGCATATAGGTCCCTATTTTGTTAAATACTGCATCAGACACAATTCTGTCGGCCCCAACAACGACAACGTCGATTGCACCTTTCCGCATGAGAACGGCGGCCATGGAGTCGGTGATGAGAGTGACGTCAATCCCGTCTCTGAGCAGTTCCCAGGTGGTAAGGCGGGCTCCCTGAAGAAGTGGCCGCGTTTCACAGGCATATACCGAAATGTTCTTTCCTGCTTCATGAGCGGAACGGATTACGCCAAGAGCAGTCCCCCATTCGGCGCAGGCAAGAGCTCCTGCATTACAATGGGTCAGAATTCGTGCCCCTTCAGGAATGATCTCAAGCCCGGTTTTCCCAATGGCATGGCAGGTTCTCCTGTCAGCATCGATAACCTCCTGTGCCGCATCTACTGCCCTGCTTTTGGCCTCTTCTATCGTATGTGAGGACCTGATCGCAGTGAGAGCATGGTCAATGCCATAAAAGAGATTCACCGCAGTCGGCCGGGTTTTTCTGAGAAGATCTGCATCTGATTCGACCCGTACTAAAAATTCAGGGAGTGAATCTGCCTTCGTTATCAGGGCAGATAATGCAACGCCACATGCTCCTGCACACCCTAACGCCGGTGCGCCTCTGATCCCCAGACGTTTTATCGCTTCAGCAAGATCAGGAATTGTTCTGGCCGTTCTGACTTCAAAGGTGTCAGGAAGCAGGGTCTGTTCAATGTATTCAATTGAGGGAATGTGGGGGTGAAAAAGAATTGGACGAAGAGGCTCCATGATCATCCACGCATCAGACTCATTACGGCCTGCATTGCTGCTGCACCGCCTTCCATGACAGAATCAGGAATATCCATAGGCTCCTTGCAGGTCCCGGCAATAAATACTCCAGGTTTTAAGGTCTGTACCGGACCTGATTTTACATCTGCACTCTCAAAAAATCCTGATTCATCGCAGGTGATACCAAGACGCTCGGCAAGTGATGATGCATTGCCTGTCGGTCTGATTCCAACAGACAGAACTACGAGATCAGCATGTATCTTGAGAACCTCCTTTGTCTCTGAATTTTCAACCTGCACGATGATCGTTCCGTCCTGGGCATAGATATCTCCTGGCATCCCCCTGATAAACCAGACACCAAGCTGCTCTGCACGGGCATAATACTCCTCATATCCCTTGCCATATGCCCGGATATCCATATACAGGATCATAACACGGGTATCCGGATTCTTCTCCTTAATCAGCATGGCATTTTTTATCGCATACATGCAGCAGACTGCCGAACAGGAGGGGCATCCCAGTGGCAGGTCCCGTGAACCAACGCACTGGATAAAGACGATCTCCTGTGGCGGCAGACCATCTGATATCCGTTTTATCTTCCCCCCGGTCGGCCCGCTGGCATTAATAATACGTTCCAGTTCCAGGCTGGTGATGACATCAGGTATTGAAAGATATTTATAGGGAGTTTTCTTTCGTGCATCAAAGACATCATATCCGGTTGCGATAACGATAGTTCCGGCCCTGATGACAAACTCTTCCTCTACATCTTCATTATCCCTGAGAACGGCCTGTCTCCCACAGATATCATAGCAGAGACCGCAGTCAATACAATGTTCCTTGTCCCGCATCACGATATTCGGGAC
Organism: Methanospirillum hungatei; assembly: GCF_020216685.1. Classification (GTDB taxonomy): domain Archaea; phylum Halobacteriota; class Methanomicrobia; order Methanomicrobiales; family Methanospirillaceae; genus Methanospirillum; species Methanospirillum hungatei_B. The sequence continues at coordinate 7,978 of NZ_JAIWNS010000082.1, forward strand.
GACCTGTGGATGCGCTTTATATATTGCTTTCCTGACACCAATCCCGGCATCAAACCGGTTATAGACCTCAACCGGACACACTTCCACACAGTCCCCGCAGCCGGTACAGTCCGCTGCCCTGACATACCGGGGATGACGAAGGACGTGGACTGAGAAGTCACCCGCTTCCCCTTCTACTCCGATAACTTCTGAACAGGTATGAAGTGTTATATTGGGGTGCCTCTCAACTTCGACCATCTTGGGACTTAAAATGCACATGGAACAGTCATTTGTCGGGAACGTCTTATCCAGCATCGCCATATGACCTCCGATGGTCGGTTCACGTTCAATAAGAGCTACAGGTATACCATGGTTGGCAATATCCAGTGCAGCAGTAATTCCTGCTATGCCTCCTCCAATTACGACCGCGTTATTCATGGGCATGAATCCGTGCAAGTTTTATATATTCAGAAGCATTTGTTCGTATTCCTGCTATCTCTTCTTCTGAAAGTGTCCTGATCACCTTTCCAGGGAGACCCAGGACCAGAGATCCGGGAGGGATGACCTTTCCTTCAGTAATTACGGCACCGGCACCGATGATGGTATTGTCACCAACAACCGCACCATTTAATACAATCGCCCCCATTCCAACCAGGACAGTGCTCCCGATGGTACATCCATGAAGGATTGCACCATGGCCGACGGATACATCGTTGCCAATGGTAACCGGATGCCCTTTTGAAGTGTGGACCACACAATTATCCTGAATATTGGATCGATCTCCAATGGTAATCCGGTCCTTGTCTGCCCGGATGACAGCTCCGTACCAGACATTGACCTCCTGACCGGTTACCACATCGCCAATGACCGTGGAGTTAGGTGCAATAAAAGCAGCGTTTGGAATATTCTGATGAATCTGCATAAGACGTTCTCAGGTTTTTACCACATTGACCAACCCTCTGTTCGGGCAGGTTATCTCATACGTTTAGACTCCGATAGTATAATAGCATCAGTAATAATCAGCTATTTGTTTCACCCTTTTCCTCACCATGATTCCGGTACCGGGATACTTTGTCAGAAATACAGGTCGGACGGAGAACAGATGATATCAGATTTTATAAAATCACATGAAACAGTACATCTATGAAAATAATGGTGGGGGGCACGTTTGATCCTCTGCATGACGGACACCGGCTTCTCATCAGACGCGCTTTTGACCTGGCCACCCCGGAAGGAACGGTCATAATCGGCCTTACCAGTGATTCTTTTGCCAACCGGAAGAGTCATCCAATTCATTCCTATGCTGACCGTTACCGGGATCTGGTCTCATTTATCAGATCATTGGAACCTGAAACAACATGGGAGATAGAAGAACTGCATGATCAGTACGGTTCCACACTTGATGCAGACTTTGATGCTCTGGTTGTCAGTGAGGAGACTTTTCCAGTCGGGAAAAATATCAATCAGAAGAGGCGTGAACGGGGGAAGCCATGCGTTGAAATTCACATGATACGGTGTGTCCTTGCAGAGGATGGGCGATGGATATCAAGTACCCGTATCTGGCGGGGTGAGATTGATACACATGGGAGACTGATACAGCAACAGCCCCAAAAAGAAGAGAGTTCAGATGATATGCGAAGAGATGTCGGATGAAATAACCGCATCACAATAGGAACATACTGCTTTTTTCCCATGCATCTCAAACCTGCTCATAACCGGTTCATTCGTATTGGTAATGCAGCAGGGATTGGGACATCGTAATACCCCAATCAGAACCGGGGGGATAATAACACCTTTCTTTTCTATAACCCTGAAATTACAAATGATATTGATGGTGGCGTTCGGTGCAACAAGGGCTATCCGGTCAACTTCCTGTGCTTTGAGCTCCCTGTTCTCTATCTTTACCACATCTTTCTTCTCCTGTGCCTTGCTGCTGACATTGGTTGCAACACTGACACACTCCCGGGTACTTCCCACAATCCCAAGAATCCGGAGCACCGTGAGTGCCTCTCCGGCTTTTATATGATCGATAACTGTCCCATTC
>NZ_JAIWNS010000083.1 GCF_020216685.1 Methanospirillum hungatei
TCGATGGTGCTGATGACCAACGTCCGTTTCGGCTCTTCATCGGTCATGTCATAACCTCGGTGAGCATGGCCATCCTGACCGGAACGCCATTTCTTGCCTGTTCAAAATACCGGGCATAGGGAAGGCTGTCAACAGAGGGATCAATCTCATCAACCCGCGGTAAGGGATGCAGGATAGCAAGATGGTCCTTTACATCAGTAAGAAGGGAGGGAGTGATCCGGTAACTGGACGATACATCATAAAACTTGGCAGGATCAGGGAACCTCTCACGCTGAAGTCTGGTCACATACAGCACATCCAGGTCGCTGATTACCTCTTCAATCGAATCATGTTCGATGACGGTGGCCCCACGCTCCTCAAGATTATCATGAATGGAATCAGGAAGCCCAAGTCCCTTTGGTGCAATCGTATGGATCCTCGCATTGTAGTGGGTCAGTGCATAGGCAAGGGAGTGAGTGGTCCTACCATACATCAGGTCCCCGATAAGGCCGATATGAATGTTGTCAAGGGGCATGGACTGCCTGATGGTATAGAGATCTATAAGGGTCTGGGAGGGATGTTGTCCGGCGCCGTCCCCTCCGTTCAGGATCGGAATCTCTGAAAACTCACTGGCAAGCCTGGCTGCCCCGACCTTGGGATGACGGAGTACAATGGCATCAGCATACCCGCTGACAACCCTGATAGTGTCGGCAAGGGTCTCTCCTTTTGCCATGGAACTTACTTCCACGCCACCAAGGTTCATACAGGACCCGCCAAGCCGCAGCATGGCAGATTCAAATGACATCCGTGTCCTGGTGCTGGGTTCAAAAAAGAGGAGACCGAGTATTTTTCCTTTGAGCGGTTCTTTACCTGCAAATTCAGCGGTTACTTCTCCAGCCCTGGCCAATAGCCGGTCGATCTGATCCCGGTCCAGATCATGGATGGAGATGATGTGATTCATGGACGTATGCGTTCTCCTCCGGTACCTACTTGTGGAATTCCATTCTGCTAGTATGTTTTGTTATTATGACTGAATGGAATCCCTGATGACAGCCAGTGCATCCCGTGATCGTTCCCTGATTTCAGGGTCATCATCATGAAGCCCCCTGGCAAGGGTATCAACACTCGGAGGTCCGATACGGATGAGATCATCAAATTTCTCTTTAGCAAAGAGGTAACTTAGCCGGTCAGTCGTATACTTGGGTTTCCACCCGCTCTCTTCCAATAACTTTGCCACCGCATTTCTGACTTTTCTGTCTTTGTCATCAAGTGTCTGAACCAGCATAAACTGGCCTGGTTCGCCGATCTTGGATATCCCTTTGAGTGCTGCAGCACGGATTGAACCATCCGGATCCTTTAATGCCGTAATCAGCTGATCAAGGACAGGAAGTCCGATATCCCCCAGTGATTCAACCGCTGCTGCACGAACATGAGGGTCTGGGTCATGCATCGCATCGGTCAGTGGTCCAAGAGCTTCCCTGCCAAACTTTCCAAGTTCCCTGATGGCAGTCATCCTGATTTCATGATCCGGATCCTGCAATGCCTCATACAGAAGAGGCGCAGATGTCGGATCTTTCAGAACACCAAGCACCTTTAAAAGGGCAATTCGTCGCCTGTCTCCTGGTTCTATGGATTTTAAAAGCCTGGTGACGGCGGTCTGTGCCTGTGGTCGCATGGAGGTGATGATATTTGCGGCCATGTCGGGTACAGCCTGTTCATACATGACGGCATCCAGAAGAGCAGGCAGGATCTGCTCACCCTTACTGATAAATATCCGCTCAAACATCGTTGTGAGTATAGGATTCTGAATGGAGAAGAGATGCCTGAGGTCATCCCGGTTTGATAGAGCTATCTCGGTTATGAGCGACATGACCGCAATACCTCTGCTGCTGCCCTCCTGTCCTGATCCCTGCAGCGTCTCAAGTTCCTGAATGAGTTCTGGCATGGCTGAGCCTCCCATTCCGGCCAGTATACGGCTGATCAACGGCACAAGACTCTCATCTTCCTGCATCAGGGTCATCAGCGCCGAAGCAGCCGGGGTCCCAATCCTGGTAAGAGCATGAATCGCATATTGCTGTGCAATCAGGTCAGGACTTTTCAGCAAAGGCAGCAAAGCAGGCACTGCAGGTTCGCCAATCGCGCTTAATGCCGCCATGGCATAAGGAGCAATATCCTCGTCGCCAAGCCTTGCTACCAGGTCAGGAATGGCATCTTCTCCGATTCGAATCAGGAAACTCGTTATCTCAAGCTTCCGGTCATCATCAGTTTCACTCCGGAGGGCGTCAATAAACGGTGGAATAGCATCCTTTCCAAACCGGGACAAGAGATCTCCTGCAATAAGGGCCCGGGACCCGTCATCTCCCTGAAAAATATCGATAAGCTCCGGAATGACAATGTCAGGTGAGGTATGCACCAGTTCGTACATCAGGTCGGTGTCCGGTATCTGACCGGAAAAGAGACGCATGATAAATTTCCGGGGATCCTGACTGAATAACTCTGACAGATACGACGTTATCTCCCTTGCCAGTTCCGGCCCTGAACCTGAAAGTGCCTGCAGAAGAGGAACGGTTGCATCTGCACCAATCTCACGAATGAGTGTCATCGCCTCGTCATGACCGTCCTTTCCCGGTGCCATGAACGGGATAAGGTACGGAAGAGCAGCAGTCTCGTTCTCACGAAGAATCTCAAGGACTAGAGCATGATTGGCACCCATAGGATCTGACAGCGAATCCACAAGATGGGGGATTGCCAGTTCTCCATTCTTCATGAGAGCAATCTTTGCAAGTTCGACCGCCTCTTCATCACCAGAACCAAGAACCTGAATAAGCCTGGGGATCGCAATCTCACCTGAAGCGACCAGGTTATCAAGAGCGGTCTCCCTGACCTCCCGGTCAGTATGATACAGAGCAGTAATCATCGGCTCAATGGATCTGACCGGATCAATCTGTCTGAGAAGATCGATTGCAAATACAGAAGTTTTTCCCCGCTCCCGCTCAGATGCCTCTTCCAAAAAGGGGAATGCAATACGCCCCATCGAGAGAATTGCCTCTTTTATTCCGGACGTATCTGACTGCTCCCTGACAGAGTTGATAAGATAGGGAATGGTGACCGCTCCCATTCGGGATAGTATCTGAACCATCTGTTTTGAACGCTCACCCTTCGACCGAATCAGATTCCCGATAAGGTACGGGATAGCAGGTTCACCGATATGCTGGATAACAGAGATGATCGGTTCGCGATCAGTATCACGGCGTACAGCCATCTCCTCAAGCAGGTGGGGGATAACAGGCTCTCCAATCCTGGTCAGGGCATTTTCTGATACCTTCCTGACTTCAGGGTCCTGATCATAAAGACCGGAGATCAGAGGTACAATTGCCGATTCTCCAAACTCAAGGAATGCCTTTTGTGCCATTGAAGAAGTAACCGGATTTGGATCTTTAAGCGCCTGATAAAGGGGATCGAGTGCCGGCTTTCCTATCTCACTGATGATGTAAAATTTCAGGTCACGCAGCCATTCCTCATCCTGACCGCATGATGTAAGGAGATCTCCGACAACCTGGTCTCCCAGAATGATAAGATATGCAGATATCCGGGCTCTGACTTCTTCATGATCATGATTCAGCCCCTTGATCAACGGCTGGATTGCTGATCTGCCAAATGACTCAAACAGACCCTCGATGAACCTGATCGTCGTCTGATCCTGCGTCCCGTAGGCATCAATGAGAACAGGAATAATTCGTGTACCCATTGAATTCAGGATATATCCTGCTCGTTCATATCCGATACCCTGAAGTGAGGTGATATTTTTTACTATCTCCCTGGCTGCATCCTCACCCATCGCGGTAAGGGTGGTATGAATCATCCTCGCGGTCTGTTCATCAGATACTGACAAAGCCCGAATCTGCGGAGTTATAGCATCAGATCCAATTTGGACAAGCGCATGAGATGCAGCATTCCTGATCCCATACTCCGGGTCCTGAAAAAGTCTGATAAGTTCTTCAACCGCAACCGGAGTTTTCATCCGGCCGAGCGCTAATATCGCCTCTATACGTAATGCAGTATCATTTTTCCCGTCCAGTAACCGCAAGAGACCTTTTAAATCCCCTTTAAGTCTCATCCGTTCCGGATTCGGTCTGAAAATTGACTTCATATCCCCCCAATATCCACAGTCACCCTTGGAATGATCAGTAATCCACACAAAAATTAATCAAATTTCCCTTTCAGACCACCCCAGCCGGTATATCCGCAGTATATGCACCCGACTCCGTTACAATGGCGACACATCTTTTCAGGCCATTTCACTGTAACCATTCCTTTTGTGTTGCAAAAACAACATCCGGCTCCTTCACAGTGCTGGCAGGTTACTTCCACGTATTCTGGTTCTTCACCAGTCATCAGAGAATTTTATGAATGAGAACATTAAATAATCGATTGAAACAATTGCAAAAAAGGAAACAACGAGCGGGCCTGAAGGGACTCGAACCCCTGGCCTGCGGATTAAGAGTCCGCCGCTCTACCGACTAAGCTACAGACCCGTTGTGCCATAACATGTTGGTTTAGCCCACATATATAGTTTTCTTACGTCCCTTTATACCTCTATAATCCAACCTATACCTGAATATGCCTGGATTCAGCCCGGCAGCGTCACCGGGGATCAGAACCTATCTCATTTGCGGGTGTGGGAGTGTAGGATATCTGATCCTTGAAGAACTAAAAAAGGAAGGTGGCAGACTGCTCTGTATGGATAGCAATCCTGAACGTGTTCAGGAACTAAGGGAGCAGAAGATTGAAGCTTTTCTTCGCGATCTTACCGATCCTGACATGCTGCAGGGAATAGACCATTTTGATATCGCCTTTGTGGTCAGCGATAATCATGAAGCAAATATTACCGGTCTGAAAACAGTCAGAAAAAAATATCCACGCGTCCATATCGTTGCACGTGCGCAGGATCCAATCAATGAAAAACTCCTGATGCAGGAGGGCGCGGACCTTGTCCTCTACCCTCAGCATGTAGTTGCACGGGCTGCTATAGAACACTTACACCGGCTTGAAAAGCACCACCTTTCCCGTGACCTCTTTAACCTGCTTGCCTCCTGGTCTGGTATCTTTGGTATTGTGACGCATACCAACCCGGACCCTGATGCGATCGCCAGTGCCATGGCTCTTGCAGCGATCGCAAAACGGGCAAACCAGAATCTGGAAACCAGGATCATCTATGATGGCATCATCGGCCACCAGGAGAACCGGACACTGGTGAACCTGCTTGATATCAGGATGGAGAAATTAAAACCAGAGACACTCAATGACTGCACTCATATCGCTCTGGTGGACAGCAAGGGACCTGGAGCCAATAATGGTCTTATCCACTCCATGCCGGTTGATATCATCATTGACCATCACCAGGAAGATATCTCTCATATTGAAAGGGTTCATTTTGTCGATATCAGGCAGAATGTGGGTGCCTGTGCGACCATTTTAACCGAATATATCAAGGAACTGAATATTGAACCAGACGAGAAGGTTGCAACGGCACTCCTCTACGGCATCAGGGCTGATACAAAACAGTTCAGACGAAATGTCTCACCCAGTGATCTAGAATATGCAGCTTTCCTCCTTGAGTTTAGCGATGCTGATCTTCTGGAAAAGATCATGTCCCCCCAGTACTCCCATGAGACCATGGATATTATCGGGGCAGCAATCAGGAACAGAAAAACGAGGAACGGGTACCTGTTCTCGAATGTCGGGTATGTCAGAAACCGTGATGCCCTTCCCCAGGCCGCGGATCTCCTCATCAACCTCGAAGGAATCAGTACCGCGCTCGTCTATGGAATTACTGATGAAGCGATCATCATGTCAGGCCGGAACCGGGATCTCAGACTGAACCTTGGCAATGTCATGAGTGAAGCGTTCTCAGAAGTCGGTGATGCGGGAGGTCATGCCACCATGGCTGCTGCAAGTATTCCACTCCATGTCTTTGCTCACGTCAGGGAGAAGGAAGAGCTTCTGCATCTGGTAATAGACCCCGTTTTACAGAACTTTTACCGCCTCGTCGGTCTTCTGGAGGATGAGGAGAGTGAAGTATGAAGACTGGGAACCGGTGTACCAGGAGATTTGCGAGTATTTCTCTTTCGATCCGGCTGAAGATGACCGGGCTGCACACATTCTTGCAAGCCTCACAACACAGGATGCAACAGATCTTTTAAAATCCCGTATTGCAGGAAAACCGGTTACGATCTGCGGGAATGCACCAACTCTTTCACAGGAACTGGATGCAATTTCCGGAGTGATCATCGCTGCAGATGCAGCCTCCGGCGTCCTGATACAACATGGAATCACGCCTGATGTCATCGTCACCGATCTTGACGGGATTGAGGATGAGGCAGTTACCCTGAACAGGAAAGGGACAATTCTGGTAGTGCATGCCCATGGAGACAATATTCCCCGAATCCAGACATGGGTCCCCCGGATGAAAGGGCCGCTGGTTCTGACCACCCAGGGAAAGCCCTTTGACCATGTCTACAACTTTGGCGGATTTACCGATGGTGACCGGGCTGTGTACTTTGCGTATGAGATGCAGGCATCAGACGTAAAACTCGTCGGGTTTGACCTTGATGATCCCATGGTCACCCCTATGAAGAAAGGAAAACTCCAATGGGCCAGAAAACTCCTCTCCCTCTGTGGTCATGAGCTCTGAAGCATGGATAATCGACGGGTATGTCGATGAACCGGCATGCCTTGGCGTTCCTCCCTACATCTCCCCCTATATACGAACCGTCGCAGGAGTATTTCTCTCCCGTGAAATCCCGGTCACCTATCACACTATTGATCAGATCAGATCTGACCCAGGCCTGCTCCGGGCGGCTCATACTGCACAGTACGTCGTCATAATCGCCGGGATGACCGTTCCGGGGAAGTATCTCGGTGGCACACCAGCAACCTGGCAAGAGATAGAACAGGTCGGATCAGCCCTCTCAAACCCGCATACCTTTCTAGGCGGCCCTATTCTCTTCGGGGCAGGATCTGCCGGAGGTCAGGCTGCACTTAGGAAAGGAGATTTCCATGTAGATACTCTTCTGCATGGATCGCCGGCCGGTGCACTTGACAAATGGTTTTCAGGAAATATCCCGTCTGCTCCCTTCTCATATAAGAAAGAAGATCCCTGGGCAGAACAAGGTGCCTGCATTATCCTCCAGCATCCCAGTTATCCCCATGTGATGTGTGAGATCGAGACCGCACGGGGATGCAGCAGGGAAGTTTCTGGTGGCTGCAGCTTTTGCACTGAACCACTCTATGGAAAACCACAGTACCGATCTCTTCAGGGGATAAAAAACGAGATATCTGCCCTTGCACACGCCGGTGCAGTTCATTTCAGAATTGGCCGGCAACCGGATATCCTAACCTGGCAGGCAGGAGAAGGAGAATTCCCTATCCCAAAACCAGACCTGATAGAAGAACTTTTTTCATCAGTCAGGGCGTCTGCTCCTTCCCTGAAAACCCTTCATATCGATAACGTCAATCCGGGCACAATAGCACGGCACCCAAAAGAAGCATGTGAAGCATTATCTGCTATAATCAGGCATCACACCCCGGGAGACATTGCAGCTTTTGGCATGGAGACTGCAGATCCGGTTGTCATCGAGGAGAATAATCTCAAGGCAACCCCCGATATGGTGATGGAAGCAATACGGATAGTGCATGAGGTGGGGAGCATGAGAAGGGATGGAATGCCAGAACTCTTACCTGGCCTTAACTTTATAGCAGGTCTTGCAGGAGAAAGCCTGAATACCTACACCCTGAACCGGGAATTTCTTGAAAAAATTCTGCAGAAGGGATATCTTATCCGGAGGGTGAACATCCGCCAGCTCATGCCATGTGAAGGGACAAAAGCAAGTAGGTATAATACTCTTCCAGTTCCTGACAAGGCTTTTCATTCATTTAAAAAATGGACACGGAAGAATTTTGATCTTCCCATGCTTCGAAAGGTCTTCCCCCCATTCACCATCCTCCGGTCGGTTATCATTGAAGAAGAAGGAGAAGTGTCTTTTGGAAGACAGATGGGATCATATCCGATCCTTGTTGGGATTCCTCTTCCCCTGCCTGTCCGTACAGTTCTTGATGTGGTAGTCGTTGACCATGGCATGCGTTCCCTGACGGCTCTCCCCTGTCCGGTTCCAATCAACACCCTCCCTCACAAAGCACTCAGATGGATCCCAGGCCTCTCGAAAAAGGGAATGGTTCAACTGCTCGCAAAACGACCGTTCAGATCAGAGAAGGAGTTTGCACAAGTGACCGGCACTTCTCTGCCGGATGGCATGCTGGACCTTACACTTCCCGAAGCTCAATCACCGTAAAGATATCTGACTTTGTGACAATCCCGATGATCTTCTCTTCTGCCATAACAGGAATCCTCCCAATATCCTGCCGGGTCATGATCCGGAGAGCATCCATAACCGGTGCATGAGGCGGAAGGACAACAACGTCCCTTGACATAACATCACGAACCTGCATGGCATCCCGGTCAAGCACCGGTGTCCGGGCAAGATCAGTCAGGGTGATGATGCCAACCAGATGGCCGAGCTCTGTGACCGGAAATCCCAGATGTTTTGTCTGGTACATCAAGGCCAGTACTTCAGATAGCGGCATCCGCGGCGGCACTTCCACAACCGGACGGGACATGATCTGCCCGACAGTAACATCTTTTAAAAGGAAGTTATATCTGGTCACCATTGATTCCTGTCCGGCTCCGATATAGATGAAGAAAGCAATCAGAATGAGTATGGGTGAGAAGAGGATCAGTCCGACAAGACCGAATAGTACTGCAAATCCCTTCCCGACCGACGATGCTATGGAGGTGGCCTTATAAAGAGGCATTCGGGTTGCCAGATAGGCACGGAGAACCCGTCCGCCATCCATGGGAAAAGCCGGGAGGAGATTAAATGCAAACAGCAGGATGTTCAGAATCGAAAGATACCCGAATATATAGATAAGAACACCGGCCTCTGCTGATGAACGAACAAACACCTGAACAACGTAAACTAAAACCCCTGATATAAGACCGATAGCCAGACTCGTGAGCGGCCCTGCCAGTGCCATGACCAGTTCTGTTCCTGGCTCAGGCTCCTGCTCTTCTATTGCTGCTACCCCACCAAAGAACAGAAGAGTGATACTGTCAATCCGGATCCCGGAGCGGAGAGCGATAAGTGAATGGGCCAGTTCATGAATAAACACCCCGATAAAAAGTCCAATTGCAACGGTGGCTCCAAGAAGATAGGGGATAAATCCGGATAGAATATACCGGTCATCAATACTCACATGAAAGGCATTTCTGACCATATCAACCGTAAATTCAATATCTGACCCGATTACCCAGGCAAATAACGGAATAATCAGAAGAAAGGTAAAATGAATCAGGACTGGAATACCAAAGAGCCGGCCGATTTTAAATGAGCCATCCATATTACCTGATATATATGACACTCGGAACCAGTATAGCTATCGAAAAATTATCGGAATGATACAAAAAATGAGAAATTTTTTACGGAGTATCGTACTCTTTCCACTCAGCAACCATTCCCCCGGCATCATTCAAAAGGATCAGCTGATCATTTCTGATCTCATAGCCGAGCGTTCCCTTGATAATATCCAACAGGGCTTGCTCCTGGTTTAATCTGCTCTTATTACATGCCTTCTTTGTAACGGTCACCGGATCAAAGGTGATGGTGTTCGCCGTCAGGTTATAGGTTCCTGAGAATTCGTTACATCCGCCGTTACCGATAAAGGTCCCATCCGGATGGAATTCAATCAGGGTTTTCAGGGCAAGAAAAGCATACTTCAACTGATCGTCCCTCAAGATTCTGGTAAGAATGAATGGAGTGTCATAGGGGAATGGTATAGATTCCTTCTCCTCACTTCTGGTAAATGAGATGATGGGGTGATTTTCCGCGTCAAATAAGAGAAGATTATCATCAATTATCTTGTAATGGACAATCTTTTCAAGATTTTTCAGATACTGTGACTCTTCTTTCATTACTTCAGGCTGACAGTACTTGAGAGTGGCTGCAGGGGCAGAGATGGTAATGGCCCCGTCTTTCATAGTAATCGCTGCCTTGTACTGATTACATCCTGCGCTACCGGATATATTCAAACCATCAATTGTCGCAGTAATTCTTGACAGATCTGAATGTTTGAATAGGGCACCGGCTTCATCCCTGATCTCAGTAACAATGTATGATCCAAAAAGGCTATTCTCTGCCAGAGCAGGAAATCCAGAAAAAACAAGACAGAGAACCAAAATGGTCCCAATTACATAACCGGGTATGTGCACCATAACGGAATATTCCTATATGATCATAATATATGTTTGGAAACGTGTTTCATCAGATGCTCGTATCCCACAGATGATTTTTCATCAAATCCGGAAATGATAAGGTAACATTTTTTATCTATCCGGTATTAATGTCAATGCAGTATGAAGAATCAGATTACTGACCTGATCGGACTAAAAATTTATTCTGAAAACGGGATGTTCATCGGTGAGGTTGATGATATTATCCTGGATATTGATTCAAAGAGAATTGATTCACTTGCTGTAGGAAAACTGAACCCTGAAGTCATGGAGATCAAGTCTCATAAAGGGGTGAAAATCCCGTACCGGCTGGTCAAAAGTATATCTGACGTGATTGTTATCAGGCACATCCCGCACATGTTCAGAAACGAAGGGGAACTTTAACCCTGACCTATGAAAGAGAGGGAGATCTATGCAGACCTACGGACCCTCTCTCCGATAATCGTCCGTCTTGATGGCCGGGCATTTCATCAGGTTACTGATAAACTGAATTTTTCTGAACCTTTTGATGAGAAATTCTCCGATGCCATGGCCTTTGTTACCAAAGGATTGCTTATTGATGCCGGCTTTTCCCCCGTATTCGGGTATACCTTCTCAGATGAGATAAGTCTCTATTTTACTGAAAACCTCTTCCTGGGGCGGATTGAAAAGATTGATTCGGTTCTCGCTTCCTTTGCTTCAAGTTGCCTTACGATTGCATTAGAACTCAAAGAGCCGGTCTCATTTGATGCACGAGTCATCCCGGTCACTCCGGATCATGTCCTGCCCTATCTCTCCTGGAGGCAACAGGAGGCATGGCGAAACCACATGAACGGCTGGAGCCAGAAATTACTCAAAGACGAAGGGTATACCTCACAGGAAGCAGCATCCATGCTCCATGCGATGAAAGCAGCAGAGCTTCATGAATTCTGTTTTCAGCGGGGAGTAAATCTTGCCATGACTCCTGCCTGGCAACGGCGGGGTATCCTGGTGTACCGGACCGTTGTAGAAAAGGAAGGGTATAATCCGAAGAAGGGAGAGAAGACGGTGACAACAAGAAGGGTTGTGACGATTGACAAAGAGATCCCATTATTTGGGAAAGAGGATGGGGAGAATCTACTCAGAGAATTGATAAGTGATTAAATAAATCCATAAAGATAATGCCGCTCAAAGGAAACAGGGATTTTTTAGGAAAATTTTCTTTTAAGGATTTCCGAAAATTCCAGACCACCAGAAACTATTGGGTTTTTATTGGATGGTACCGCTCCAGGAGTCACCGGACGTATGACAGAATTACTCTGTACTGGAATCTCAATTTTTGGAACCTTGGCAACTGGCTTTGTCACATCAGGCACCTTATTACCTGTTTCTGGATTGGTAACGTTAGTCACCTCTACCGCCTGTATCGAGGGAGTTCCACTGGTTCCAGACCATTTCCCGGTGATCGGGATATCTCCGGTCAGTCCGAATTTATACTGCCGATCAGTAGATGGTCCGTTCCACACTCCCTTTCCATTATAGTCCAGGTACCACGTCCGGGTGGACCAACGGAATACGCCAATACTTGTTCTGCCATCCTTATCCCAGTCCCCTGATACAGGAACGTCTCCGACAAGACCGAATGTGTATTGGCGATCTGTTGATGGTCCGTTCCATACTCCGTTTCCGTTATAGTCCAGGTACCAGGTTCGGCCACGGAATACTCCGATGCTGTCCTGTGCTGCTCCTGCAACCGTAAACCCGTTACTCTTCGTCACCGTCTGCCCTCCCGTCGTCAGCACCACGTTCCAGTCTCCCACCGCTTTCCCGGTGATCGGCAGGGTGCAGGTGATCTGAGTCGCAGAATTACGGTTCACATTTGTAGCAGTGATATCAGACTGGCCTGAACGGGTAAGGCGAACAGTATTTGTCCCGCTGGCAAAGTTAGTCCCCGTAATGGTTACCTGCACAGGTGCGTTGTAATATCCGGAGGTGGGAGTGATGGAGGTGATGGTGGGAGCAGCAGGAAAACTACACTTCGTGACAAAGGCATCCATCATTCCCCTTAATTTTGTCTGATAAGCCCCGGGAGTCGTAGGGAAGTCTGTGCTCTTTGTGGCTCCGGTCACGTATACATTCCCGATCGCATCCACCGCGATTCCCTGCCCTTCATCATTATCCCAACTACCCAGATACGTGGAGTAGACGAGAGCATTACCGGCAGCGTTCAGTTTCGTGACAAAGGTATCTCTATTAGGACTTACGCAACCAGTAACTTGACTTAAATTTAGGACTTGGGATTATTGTAACTATATTAGAAAATTATTTAGATAAACTCCCCGTTCGCACATATTTTTACGGGTATATTAACTCTAAAATGTCAAGTTCGAAAGGCACGAATTCAGAGATATATCGAT
>NZ_JAIWNS010000084.1 GCF_020216685.1 Methanospirillum hungatei
TTTCCATCTTCATGGCTTCAAGAACCACCAGAGTGTCACCTGTTTTTACTTTGTCACCCCTGCCGACCATGATCTTTAGGACCATTCCCTGCATATTGCTCTTGACCCCGCCTGGAATGTCCGATTTTGGTGGTTCGGCTGCCTTCTGTTTTCCTTCAACCGGCTGATCCCCAATGGCGAGAATTCTGACGGTGAATGTCTCCCCGTCAACTTCGACCTGCATGGATGAAGGCATAGAAAGACTGGTCTCCTTCTTCTGGACAGCGGATGGGATCGGCTCTGCTTTCCGTTCTCCTTTCAGGAATGAGGGCGCGATGGCAGGATAGAGGATATAGGTGAGGACATCCTCCTCCTTTTTTATCAGGCCTGCACCGGTTGCTTCTGCCTTCATCTTTTCGTACATCGGTGCAAGCAGGTCTGCAGGCCGAACGGTGATAACCTCCTCATCCCCGATGATGATCGTTCGTATCTCATCAGATATCGGACCGGGAGATCTTCCGTACTGCCCTTTTACATAGTCCTTGACCTCGTTTGAGATCGTCTTGTATCGCCCTCCGGTCAGGACATTGAATACTGCCTGGGTTCCGACAATCTGGGATGTCGGGGTGACCAGGGGAGGATATCCGAGGTCTTGTCTGACTCTTGGGATCTCGTCAAGCACTGCCTCCATCTTATCGAGCGCATCCTGGTCCTGCAGCTGGGAGACAAGATTTGTGATCATTCCGCCAGGCAGCTGGTAGATGAGGACATCGCTGTCCACCCGCTCGGCAACCGGGGTGAAGAGGCCCTCATATTTTTTCCGAATCTTCAGACACTCGTTCCTGATCGCTCTGAGATCCATGAGATTGATACCGGTATCCCTGGCTGTTCCCTGAACTGATGCAACAATACTCTCGGTAGGTGGCTGACTGGTTCCAAGAGCAAAGGGTGACATGGCGGTATCGAGAATATCCACCCCTGCTTCGATGGCGGCGTCATATGACATCGGCGCAATACCGCTCGTACAATGGCTGTGGAGATCAACGAGCACATCCATCTCATCCTTGATGCCGGTGATGAGTTCTTTTGCAACAGCCGGCATGATAAGTCCGGCCATATCCTTGATACAGATTGAGTCGCAGTCACGGGCATAGAGTTCACGGGCGAGATCCACAAATCCCCTGACCGAGTGAACCGGACTGGTTGTATATGATATCGTTCCCTGAAGATGGGCACCAGTCTCCTTTACCCTGGTCATCGGGCGTTCCATGTTCCTGATATCATTCAGGGCATCAAAGACCCGGAAGATATCTACCCCGTTTTTATGGGCAAGTTCAACAAACCGATCGACCACATCATCAGAATAGTGCCGGTATCCGACCAGGTTCTGCCCACGCAGAAGCATCTGTATTGGCGTGTGTTTCAGTTCTGCCTTGAGTTTTTGCAGACGTTCCCAGGGGTCTTCGTTCAAAAACCTGATGCAGCTGTCAAACGTGGCCCCTCCCCATGCTTCAACCGAGAAGAAACCGGCCTTATCAATTGAGCGGGTCAGCGGGATCATGTCCTCAGTTCGCATTCTGGTTGCGATGAGTGACTGGTGCGCATCCCGAAGTGTTGTATCTGTTATATAAAGCCGTTTTTGTCGGTCAGAACTCATATGGACACCTATTATACCGCCAGGGTGCGGTTCAAACAATAAAGGTTGAACCGGCTATATTAAAAAAGTCACCTGCAATCAGGGATAAAATGAAAATGGTGCATGAAAAGGCCCCGTTTATCCGGTCTATACCCGGAGAGGAAAAGGACGGGCAATGCATGCCTCCCCTGGTATATCCCCGGAGCGTCAGAAGAATTGCCCGTTCCTGAGCCAGGTTCAGCTGCCTGATGAGTATGCCAGAAAAGACGGCCGGGATTATACGCGGAGAAAGAGATGTCCCTTTCTGCCGAAGGGCGATAGAAATCCGGTCTGTCTCCCGTGCAAGGGTATCAAGGGAAGACATACTCAGCTCTCCGATAAGCCCGAGATCAAATCCGGTTTTTGTACCGAGAAACCAGACTCCCACATCAAGAAGTTCTCCCGGATACCGCTCGGCATACATCCATGACGCGATGATGAGCACCGCCATGATCCTGACCACATATGAGAGACCGTCTTTACCAGACCATACTGCAGCAAGCCCCATCACTCCCGGCACGATGAGGATGATAAAGAAGGATCGGATAGTCCGGATTGAGGTCCGTGCTTTTCCGCATATCAGCCACCAGAGGACTGCGAGGAATGCACCGGGGAGTGAGATCCAGGCTGCAGCAGAGAGCAGGATTGTTGTAACCAGTCTTATCCGGGGATCCTGCATACCGCCTCCTCAAGTTCCTCCCGTGACAGCCCGGATAACTGCACTCCCTTTAATTGTAGATATCTGACAAGGGGTGGAGCGAGGGTCCACTCAGAGAGACATGCAGGCACCTGCCCAAGCCGTTTCAGTCTCCCGCATTCCATCTCCCAGAGCTGGTCTATATGGGGGAGTGAGGTGAGATCATGGCTGATTATTACGATGATCTCATGCGCATGAGAGTCGATGAGCTGCCTGACCCAGCGGCGTGCCTCTTCATCCAGCCCTGCCCATGGTTCATCAAGGACGATGAGATCATACTGCCCGGTGAGAATGGCAGCCAGCTCAAGTCTTCGGACCTCTCCCCGTGAGAGCCTTAAGAGATCGGTATGTTCTTTTCCGGTCAGCCCGGCAGTCCGGATGATTCTTTCAGCATCGCCATGCCAGCTTCCTGCCTCTTCCTGCACGGTCATGGTGCTGATATGATAACTGGTATCCTGCAGGAGCATGACTCTCCTGCCCCCGTTCCACCGGATGGTTCCAGAATCAGGTTCTCCGATTCCAGCCAGGAGTTCTCCAAGCGTGGTTTTCCCCGATCCCACCCGGCCGGTCAGGAGATGGATACCAGTCCCGAACTCTGCATCGGCCTTGAGGGTGAATGCACCTTTCTTTCTGATAACTCCGGTCAGCCTGATCAGGGGGGTATTCATGTGCCTCCTTTTGACAGTTCGGTCTGAACCTTCCTCCAGAACCAGGGATTACTCAGGTGATCCGGGAATGTATGGTCTGCTTCTTCTGTGAGGCAGAGATGCTCGCCAACCTCTCCCCTGACCAGCCGTATCATCTCGTCTGCAATCGCCATCCGTTCAGGCCGGTGCGTGGAGAAGACAACATACCGTATCCCGGATCTTCTGATATATTCCTCAAGCTGGTGGCAGAAGCGCTCGTCAAGGTGGGAATCGGTCTCGTCAAGGATGAGCAGGTCAGGTGAGGCGATGCAGGCGGCGGCGAAGGCGACCAGGATGAGTTCACCGCCAGAAAGGCCATGCATGTCACGATCCAGCAGATGGGTGATACCAAGATCATCGGCACATTTTCTAACCTTCAGATCAGAAGACTCACAGGACTGCCTGGTAAATCTGAGCGGACTTGCCAGTTCATCATAGACTCGTGGAAAGAGGATGTTCCGGTCAGGGTACTCACCAACCCACCCAATCGTACACAAAGACGGCTCTTTTCCGTCAATACGTACAGACCCACTCTTTACAGGCAGAATCCCTGAGAGGAGTTTTAAAAAAGTGGTCTTTCCTGCACCGTTAGGGCCGGCTATCGCGCAGATCCCGGGATGAATCGTACAGGACGGGATTTTGAGTATGCCGGCCCTGACCGACAAAATCTCAATCATGGATCTGACAGCCGCGTTGTGTAGGGCAGGATGCGCCTGGTGATGAGAAATGCCGCAGCTGCTTTGATGGTATCACCGGGAAGAAACGGCAGCATACCGGCGGTGATGGCAGCAGTCAGATTCATTGGAACTGAAATGACGAGCCATGAGAGGCCACAGAGATAGATGATGAATGTTCCAAGGGCAAGCCCTGCTATCTGGATCTTTTCCAAAGCCTGCTCATAGCAGAGACCTACAAGGATTGCCGCCGGAATAAACCCGACCAGGTATCCTCCGGTTGGTCCGAGAAGCACCCCGAGGCCCGCGGTCCCGTTATGAAATACCGGAAGACCGATCGCACCAAGAAGGAGATAGAGCGCCATCGGGATGCCTGCATACCGTTTCATGATCGTGCCGGTCAGGAGCACTGCCATGGTCTGCAGCGTTATCGGTACAGGAATAAATGGGATTGAGGTCCAGGAGAAGACCGTGGTCATCGCGATAAAGAGGGTGGTATGGGTGATGATGATCGATCGATGATAATTTCCGGCCATTTCAGATATGAATGCAGTCTCCTGCAATAACCCGCTCTATCTTTCCGTTGTCCTTCTTGACGACGAGCGCACCGTTCGGGTCGATGTCTATTGCTTCTCCCTCAAAATGTGTCCTCAACGTCACAATCCTGACTCGTCGCCCGATTGTTGAAGAGAAGTTTTTCCATTCCCTGATGACCGCATCAAACTCGCCCTGTGATATCATCTCATACCGGTTCTCAAACTCTTTCAGGATAGCAGCAAGAAGAACAGCACGGTCCACATCCTGGTTCACTTCCTGACTGATAGAGGTCATGGTGCTCCTGATGGTCTGGTTTAATGACTCAAGGTTCACATTCGCATCAATGCCGATGCCGACCAGACAGTACTCAACCTTATTCTCCTCTGCGCCGAGTTCAAGGAGGATGCCGGCGACCTTCTTGTCACCGATGATGATGTCATTGGGCCATTTGATGAGGGCACCGATGTCATACATCTTGCGAAGCACTCGGGCAACAGAGACTGATGCTGCAAGGGTGAGCATGAAGAGCTGTTCAATCGGGATCTGGGGCTGCAGGATTATTGTCACCCAGATACCACCAGTGGGGGATACCCAGGCCCTTCCCATTCTGCCAATACCTCCGGTCTGCTCTTCTGCAATGATGACCATCCCGTTCATCTCATCAATACCGCCCTGCTCGGCAAGATCCTTGCCATACCAGATCGTGGACGGGATGCTCTCGAAAAACCGCATCTTCCTGCCGATGAATTTGGTTTTCAGGTGTTTGTAGATGATATGCGGACGATAGTCCTGGTTCTTGTCATGGAGGACGTACCCCTCCTCACCACTCGCGGTAATATCATATCCAAGCTGGCGCAGCTCATTGATATGTTTCCAGACTGCCGATTTTGAAAGGGACAGTGCCTCTGCTATCTCACTGGTCTCAACTGGTTTATCGGATCTCTCAAGAATCTCAAGGACTTTAAATGCCTGCGTATACATGTGAATATCACCGCTTTGCCCTTACCTGCTCTGTCGGAAGGGGGCAGGGGTCTTTGCCACAGACCTGTCTGATGATGGTGGACTGATGCTCCATGAGCGTTGCAAGGTCAAATATTCCTGTTATATCCACCAGACCGATTGCGGCAATGGTCTTTCCGGTATCATCTTTCAGGGGGGCTACAATAACCGGGATCCCTTTATATTGTCCTGTTGATGGAGTAACTTTACGGATCTCTCCGGCTGCCAGCACCTCTTCAAGAACTGGCCCAGAGTAATCCTCATCAACAACTACCCCGTCTTCTATCCGGATACCCCGTTTCTCAAGAGATCGGGCTGTCACCGGCAGTTTTCCGACTATCTCATGAATAGCCATACAGACCGGTATCCAGTCGGTTGCCTCGGCCTGATCAGATAAGATATAACGGCTCATCATCTTCCCTCAATAATTCCCTTGTGTCTGATTACAATAATCCTTCGCCTTCACCGGCGCAGAACTCACGGACAAACCGACGTGACGGGTATTCATGCAGACTGGCAATCAGAATCCGGCCTTTTCCATATGGGATCTCCAGCATGACCGGACCGTCCGGTGCCTGCAGGATGACCTGCCTGTCCTCTTCACCGGCACAGGGGTCCAGAATGCCATCGATTGTGACTTCCCCTTCCCCATCCTCAATAATGGAAATAAAGGGATGGTCCTTCTGACTCTCTACTGGTGTCGTGGCAAACCCATACCGGTACGAGACCTGGACCGGCAGCCAGTCATATGCAGTGGGATGATCTGCTCCTGCCCCAAATGAGAGGAGTGTCCCGCCTTCTTCCACATATCTCCTGATACGGGGACGTATCGCCCGTAATGCCGCAATAACCGGCGTATGTCCTGGAGATGCAAATCCTGCAGGAATCACAAGGCCGTGTAGTCTGCGTCTGAAAAACGGGGCAGCCAGAAGATGCGGGGTTACCAGTTCACAGGAGTGGCCGCATTCTTCAATGAGACGGGTAAAGAGTACCGGCCCTTCCCAGATGACCGCGACCTGCAATGCCATTTATCCCTTGATTACACCGAGTGGTTCAAGCCGCGCCACAAGCCTGGACAGCCCGAGGTTGTGGACCACCGATACCACTTCAGATGATGATTTGTATGCATCCGGCGCCTCTTCTGCAATGGCCCCGTCATGGGGTGCTTTGACCATTATTCCCGCCATGCCCAGAGTCTCTCTGATATTTTTCCCCTGGATCTTCTTCTTTGCCTGGGATCGTGAAAGCACCCGGCCTGCGCCATGGCAGGTAGAGCCGAACGTCCGGTTCATTGCCACATCGGTCCCTTTGAGCAGGTACGAGGATGAGCCCATGCTGCCCGGGATTATTACCGGCTGGCCGACATGCGTGTAATCAGCAGGAACATCAGGACATCCCGGACCAAAGGCACGGGTTGCACCTTTCCGGTGGACACAGACCTTCCTTGTCTTACCATCTATCTCGTGCTCTTCAATCTTTGCAACGTTGTGAGCAACATCATAGACAAGCCGGATGTCATCATAACCGATTCCGCACATTCTGGTGAGGACTGACCGAATCTGATGGGTGATGATCTGCCGGTTGGCCCAGGCATAATTCGCTGCTGCAGCCATCCCGCCAAAGTATGCTTTTCCCTCCGGTGATGTGAGGGGGGCACAGGCAAGCTGCTTGTCAGGGAGCTGGATGTGATATTTTGAGACTGCATGCTCAAGCACCTGAAGATGATCAGTACAGACCTGGTGACCAAGGCCACGGGATCCACAATGTACCATCATGCAGACCTGGCCCTGTTCAACTCCAAAGGTCCGTGCGGCCTCTTCATCATAGATCTCCTCGACGACCTGTATTTCAAGAAAGTGATTCCCCGCGCCCAGTGTCCCGCTCTGGGGAACCCCTCGTGACCTGGCTTTTCGCGAGACATGGGCAGGGTCAGCTTCTTTCATCCGGCCCTGTTCTTCACAGTGGGTGATATCATCAGAATTTCCATACCCCTCTGCAACTGCAAAGCGGGCACCATCAGTCATCATCTTCTCAAGCTGCTTTTCTGAGAGACGAAGGGAAGAGCGTGCACCCACTCCGACCGGGACTGCGTCGAACAGATTGTCCAGGATCTCTTTCTTTTGAGCAAGGTCTGATGGGTTCAGGGGTGTTGTGAGAAGTCTGACCCCGCAGTTGATATCAAACCCCACACCGCCGGGGGAGATGACGCCGGTCTCATATTCAAATGCAGCCACACCCCCGATGGGAAAGCCGTATCCCCAGTGAATATCCGGCATGGCAAGGGAGTTATGAATTATTCCCGGCATGGTTGCGACATGTGCAAGCTGCTGAAGGGCACCTTCCTCCAGTGTCTTTGTCAGTTCATCAGATAGAAAAAACCGGCCCGGAACATGCATCCCAGGGATAAACCCGACCGGCAACTCCCATTCATATTCTCCCTTTCTTACAACACCTTCAATCATACCAGTCCCTCACACATCAAACAATACGTCGCAGGCATATTCATTCTGTTCCTGCCTGATGGAAAGCCCATACCAGGAGATCCCCTTCACTTCAGTCCCTCCCCCGTGGATCGCAGGATCAAATGGCTCTCCCCGGAGGATTGCTCTGACTTCACCGTCGCGTATCTGAAATTCAAACTCGCAGAAGACGATATTCTGAACCTCTGATTCAAACAGGAGTTCAGAGAGGAATCCATGAAGGAGGTGTTCCAGAGACTGGCCGGTAATGGTGACAGACACCTCCTCTATGGGTCTTGCAGGGCCCCGGTACATCGTCTTCATTAGGGCATGGCCTGCATCGGTAAAGAGCCCGATAGTATCCGCTGCCCTGATATGCATCAGAATATCTGCAGTATGGTCTCTCTCTTCAAAGCTCATCAGAACCCGTTATAATCTTCAGAGAATCCTTCGTCCCTCATCCCGATGTGGTAGGGGATAAGGCCCATATGAATATGGTCAATGTACCTGGCCTGGTACATGGAGATATATATGGTGCGCTCACCTGCCCGTAATGCAAGGTCACTTGGTTTTGGTGGTTTATATGAGATGGGAAGCAGGACCGGCCCGCCACATGAGGTTGAGATTCGAAAATCG
Organism: Methanospirillum hungatei; assembly: GCF_020216685.1. GTDB lineage: Archaea > Halobacteriota > Methanomicrobia > Methanomicrobiales > Methanospirillaceae > Methanospirillum > Methanospirillum hungatei_B. The sequence continues at coordinate 8,343 of NZ_JAIWNS010000084.1, forward strand.
GTATTTCGTTCTTTCATATACTCGATCACGTCATCGTCAATGTGTATCGAGTGATAACCAGCCTCCTCGTACAGGCCGGCTTTCAGTTCGGACATCCAAAACAGGTGATACCGGAGGGGAAAAAATGGTTGTGCCGTCAGGTTTTAAGTGGTCATGATCTCTCTGACCGAGGCACGATCCTTCTCTCTCAGCCGGTAGGACCTGCATCTTCTCTTATCATCCCTGATCCCCTGCAGAATGCCAATCCTCGATGATATAAGTCCGATCATCCCCCCGACACCATGGTACGAGACCGGGTATACGGGAGCCAGCCGCTCATATACATCCTCGATGGTGAGATCTCCATGCTGAAGAAATAAAGAAAGAGCAGCACGCCTGACGCCATTTGGATCCCCGGATAACCAGGCTTTCAGTCTCTGCTCTACTACATGCTGTCTTGAGTGGAATGTCATATCATCCAGTTTCAAATCAGCCGATCATAAGGTTTCTTCTCAAATATCCTGAATCACTCTGATTGGTGCATTCTCTGAATCGTTTATTCTGCACCCATAGTATCCAAAAGGAGCATATGAGAATGAGATTGCTTTTGGGTCTTTACGATACCCGGACTATATGAAATGGACTTTTGAAATGGTGTGCCAATTACTATAATGAGTATAGGGCTCTAACCCTTCTGCGCATGAATTTTTTCACCTATGATATCAGCTCCATCTCTCCGATGAAGCTCTGTATCATTCCGATGGTGATTCTGGCATTATCGCTGGTGTCAGTCGGGATGATGTGGATGCAGACCGGTCTTCCGGTCAGTCCGGGGATAGAATTTCAGGGCGGTATCAGTGTTACGATTGTAACCGATGAAAGTCCTGAAGTACTAAAGGAATATTTTTCAGGATATCCCCTTATCAGCATAAATGAAGGGATTAACAACGGCAAGTATCTGAAGTTCGGGCCTATGGATGATACGACTGCCCGAGAGTTTACCAAAAAGGTTGAAGAGAAATATTCCGGTGCAAAAATAGATCAGATCGGCTCATCATTTGGAAAGACTCTTCAGGAACAGGCGATTATCGCGCTGATCATCTCGTTTATCGGGATGGCCATTGTTGTGTTTGCCGTATTCCGGACCTTTGTCCCGGCAGCTGCAGTGGTTATCTCAGCGTTTGCTGACATGGTCATGACCGGTGCAGCCATGAATATCCTGGGGATTCAGCTCTCCCTTGGAACAACGGCTGCTCTGTTAATGCTTATCGGTTATTCGGTGGACAGTGATATCTTACTGACATCCCGTGTCCTGAAACGGAAGGGTAAGTTTGACGAGAAGATGCAGGGTGCCTTTCGGACCGGTATCATCATGACCACCACAACCTTTGGTGCCATTCTTGCCATGTGGGCGGTTGCAGCCGTCGGGGGCATTCAGATCATCTTTGAGATTGCGTCGGTTCTGCTGATTGGTCTCTTCTTTGATGTCATGAACACCTGGCTTACCAATGCAGGTATTATCAAGTGGTACATGACCGAGGGCAAAGGCAGATTATCATCAGGTCAGCGGGGTGCATAAATGGATAAAGACACCCTTATTGACATGATAAAGGATTATCGGGTAGCACTCTATCTGGTTCTGCTGATTGCATCAATTATTGTCATTTTCCCCCACCCGG
>NZ_JAIWNS010000085.1 GCF_020216685.1 Methanospirillum hungatei
GCCCGTCCGGACTTGATACAAATCTTCAGTTTGGCCTTGACCTTGATGGTGGTTCCTGGATTCAGCTCGAGTTTCAGTCGGCCATCGTGACATTCAAATCAGATCAGACGCTTGATAAACTCATCCCTGAGCTGAAGACCCGTCTTGATGCAGAAGTGAACCTGATTGATCAGAATACGGTTGAAATCAGGAGCGCCGTCTCTGAAGAAGAACTTCGTGCGATAATGGCCGAGCTGAAAACCGAACTGGTCTCGTTCAATCCCGGAGTGACCAAGGAGACTGCAGATGATGTGAAGCGTATCCTGGAGAACAAGATCAACAGTCTTGGGACCCGTGATGCAAAGGTCTACGTCATCACTGCTCTCAATGGCATCAGCCGGTACATCCGTATTGAGATGGCCGGGGTCTCGATGGGAGAAGCCCAGGAGATTGTCGGAAAACAGGGGAAGTTTGAGATTCGTATCCACACCACCGGCAATGAGACGGAACATGTCCTCTTTGGTGATGCCATCCAGTCTGTTGCAAACCCCTCCCAGACACCACCGAACAGCAATAACTGGGGAGTGTCCTTTGTCATAACGCATGACGCAGCAGAGGAGCTTCGGCAGGCTGCCATCAGAGTTGGTGCAACCAAGAAACCAGAAGGCCATAATCTGGATATGATCCTCGATGGAAATGTGGTCTATTCTGCTCCGCTTTCACCAGACCTTGCTGCAGAACTGCAGTCACGGGCAACCTCAAACCTGCTTGCCTCAACCGGTGTGGGTGAAGAAGGACGGGAGCAGGCCAAGCTTCTTGAGATTCATCTGAGAAATGGTGCGCTGCCGGTTGGTGTGACCATTGCCGGATCCGGGTCAGTTTCACCTGAACTTGGTGACCAGTTCAAATTCTGGAGTGTCCTTGCCGGTGTGTTTGCACTTCTCGCTGTTGCCCTGAGTGTATTTATCCGGTATCGCGAGCCGGGCATCGTTTTCCCGATGGTGCTCATCAATGGTTCTGAAATCATCATCCTGCTTGCATTCACGACCTTCTTCATGCAGCTGGACCTTGCGACCATCGCCGGTCTGATTGCGGTTCTGGGTACAGGAATTGACCAGCTGGTGATCATCACTGATGAAATCCTGCATGAAGGTAAGGTGCCTTCGCCGAATCTGTATCTGAAACGGCTGAAACGGGCTCTTGGTATCATTGTGGCATCCGCAGGAACAGTCCTTATCGCCATGCTTCCCCTGGCTGTTATGGATCTTTCAACTCTGCGTGGCTTTGCAATCATTACCATTCTCGGTGTTTTAGTGGGTGTTCTGGTAACTCGTCCGGCATATGGGCGGATTATCATGTCTATCCTCTCCAAATAACCGATACCATACTTTTATCTGTTTTTTTAACGCAATTCAGCTAAGGTGCAGCATGTCAAAACCGATTCTTATGGACTTCTATGCTGAATGGTGCGGACCGTGCAAGCGAATGGGCCCGATTCTTGAAGAGCTCAAAAACCGCATGGGGGATCTTGTGGAGATACGCAAGATCAATGTTGATGAGCATATGGCTGAAGCCCAGAATTACCACATCTCTGTTGTTCCGACAATCATCATTGAGAAGGATGGTATTGTGGTCCAGAAGTTCCAGGGAGTGACAGAGGCAGATACCCTGGAATCGGTTCTTAGACCCCTGGTGGCATAACGTGCGGGTTGGAATCGTCGGAGGGACCGGAGAGATAGGTGAAGGGATGGCGATGCGGCTGTCCCGGATCATGGATGTCTGTGTCGGATCCCGGGATCCGGGAAAAGCACAGGAGACCTGTGATACCTGTCTTATCTCTGCCAAAGAACGGGGTATTGACTGCTCGGTCAGATCCGGAAACAATCAGGACGTCGTTGCGGAGTCTGATGTAATCATACTGGCAATTCCCTTCAAACATCTCAAATCCACCGTCGAAAGTATATCAGGCTGGGAAGGAAAGATAGTTATCAGTCCGGTAAACCCGATGGAGCGGCGTGAATGCTTTGTATACACTCCCCCGGCGGAGGGTTCAGCAGCACTCTTCCTTCAGAACATTCTTCCGAAAACCACCCGGATATGCACGGCGTTTAATAATATTGCAGGAAACCGGTGGAGAGATATCTCAAGCGAACTTGAGTATTCAGTCCCCGTCTGCGGGGATGATGCAGAGGCCAAGCAGATCGTCATGGATCTGGTAAATCAGATATCATCCCTGAAGGCATATGATGCCGGCCCGCTCTCTTCATCACATATCGTAGAGAGTATCACTCCGCTCCTTCTGAATGTGGCACGGTTCAATAAAATGAAGGATGTCGGCATCCGGTTTGTGTAAGATATGACATCTGAAGAATTTGCCCGGATAGGAAAACGTCTCTTTTCAGAGCATCTGATCGGGGGGAACTTTGGGAATATGAGTATCCGAGACGGGGAGGAGAGTTTTCTTATCACGAGATCGGGTTCATACCTGGATGAGCCAGGTGACCTTGTCCGTGTTCCCCTCTTTGGGGATGTCCCTTCTGAAGCATCGAGTGAATGGCGGGTTCACCGGTCAGTGTACCAGCAGACACGGCACCGGGCCATTGTGCATGCCCATCCCCCCTATGCAGTCGCTGCATCATTAGTACTTGATGAGATAACTCCCCTTGACAGTGAAGGGAAGATGTTCTGTCCTACGATCCCGATTGCCGTTGGTGAGCCGGGGAGCAGGGAACTGGCCGATGACGTGGCCGACTGTCTGGCACTGACCGGTCTGTGCATAGCCAGGGGTCATGGAACCTTTGCAACCGGGAAAACTCTGGAAGAAGCCTATCTGTACACATCTCTCGCAGAACATGCCTGCAGAGTGCTCTCTCTGGTCCCGACATTTCGGTGATGTATGACTCTTGAGGAGAAGATTGCACGTTTAAGTCCCCGGCTCAGAGCCCAGGTTGAAGATTATGTCGACTTCCTGGTGAGCAGAACGGCAGAAGAGGATCATTTTTCTGGGGTTTCTCCTGATGAGGATGAAGGTGAGCCTGTGCAGCCAATCCCTCCATCACCGCCTGAAATCCCGGTTTCGAAGACTTGGGTGAATGTCAGGGAGCGGACCGGCTCATCCGGGATTATCCTTGCAGAAGAGAGGCTCCCGGAAACTGATCCTGATTACATAGACTTTGCCGATATCAACAGCCGGTTCGGGCATACACCAAAAGATGATGAGGAGAAGAAGACGGGCCGTCTGAAAAGATTTCTTGACTGGATGTGATTTATACCACCCGTGACGTGGTTGAGAGCTCAATACCCTTTCCGGTGATGATAAACGGAAGCAGTCTTCCCGGAGGCTGCAGCCCGGTCAGTTTTTTTACATCAAGTGTTCTGATGATCTCGTTTCCATGCATATCTTCATGCAGGTGGATAACAACATCGCAGAGCCTGATGAGCAGTATCTCATTGTACGGGGCATGGAGGCCTTCGTACAGGGTGAAGAGGGCATTGTCCCGTGATGCCTGAATGGTGGCCCTGCATGAGACCACTCCGGCAAGGACCGGTTCAATCCCCTCACGCATGATGAGGGTTGAGAGAGAATCAATAATGAGTCCGCCGTCTCCGGCATGGGCAAAAATTTCTGCGGTTGACAACCCCCGTGCATGGACCATCCCGTCAAGAAGGTACCCGTCCAGCATGAAAAATCTCCGGTGCTCAGGAAGTATCTCCCAGAACTGGCGGGCAAACTGATCGATCCCTGATGTAGCCGAACCGATAAGCAGGATCGTGCTCCCAGGGAGAAATCCCCCGTCAAGAGCCAGATCAAATCCGTTTATACCTGTCCTGTTTCTTCCGACATAGGTCCGGACCATTGTTCCGGCCTTGTCATCAGACTCTTCTGTCATGATGGTCTGTCACTATGGAGAATCCATGCACACTGCCATGGATAGTTACGCCATTATCTATTTATTGCGGCTTATGTAATTATGGTAGTAGAAGAAAGGGGGTGTCTCTTTTGGTCAGGGTCAGAGCAGAGGTGGGGTGTTGTACTGTTGTTTGTCCTGATCAGCCGGGTTCATCATGAAAGTCAGGGTGGGGAGTTTAAAAAAAGAGAAAAATGGTGTCAAGGGGAAGGATACAGGAGCCGGAGATCCGGCTGCGGTAAAACCGACCCCGCCAGCAAAGCCCTCGAAATTATCCGCGCTCGGTGGGAAGAAGAAAGAGGCAGCTGAAAAACCATCCGGACTTCGTCGTCTTGGGAAAAAGGATGTCCCGGTGCAGCCAGTTCCTGAGTCCGGGACTTCAGAACCGAAAAAGAAGTCTTTGTTCAGTTCATTTAGTAAGATAACTCCACTTGCAAAGAAACGTGAGCAGTATGATCCCAAGGTTCACGGGATGATGGTCAACCTCACCTTTGAACCGCCGCCGGGGACCGAGGAGATTGAGGTATATCCGGTCAATCCGCCGTTTGCATACATCCGTATCACCTACAATTATATCACGCACGAATACCTCTACGAGGTTGTAGAGCCCATTTATAACGACGCAGAAAAGAAACTTCTTGAAGAGCTCAAAAAAGGGATCTTTGAGCGGGTGAATGTGAACACCCGGCAGATCTCAAGGGAGACTGCGGCAGAGACCCTTGAGTCCATGATGAACGAGGTTCTTGCCGATTATGCCATCAATCTGGATCCCCTGACCTATGAGAAGATCCATTACCATCTGAAAAAGGACTTTCTTGGTGATGGTCTTGTCGACCCGGTGATGCATGACCGGTTTATCGAAGATATCTCCTGTGACGGTGTGGGAAGGCCGCTTTTTGTCTACCACTCCAGGTATGAATCTATAGAATCAAACCTTTTTTACACCGATGCTGCTGAACTTGATTCATTCGTAACCAAACTGGCCCAGAGAGCAGGAAAACACATCTCCGTTGCAGATCCGATGCTTGATGCCACCATGCAGGACGGGTCCCGTATCCAGATGACCCTCGGCTCTGAGGTGACTGCTCATGGTTCTACCTTCACCATCCGTAAGTTCAAGGACGAACCAATCACCCCGACCGACCTGATTGAGTGGGGTACATTCTCACCCCTGTCAATTGCATTTCTCTGGCTTGCGGTCGAGAACGGAAAGTCATGTATCTTTGCGGGTGGGACGGCTTCAGGAAAGACCACCTCACTGAACGCAATATCCCTCTTTATCCCGCCGCTTGCAAAGATCGTCACCCTTGAAGATACCCGTGAACTGAAACTGCCCCATTCCAACTGGATCCCGAGTGTCACCCGTGAGTCCTTTGACGTGAGCGGGAAAGGGGAGATTGATATGTATGAGCTCCTCAAGGCTGCGCTTCGTCAGCGTCCGGAGTATCTGATTGTGGGTGAGGTCCGTGGCCGTGAAGCGCTTACCCTCTTTCAGGCGATGTCAACCGGCCACGTCACCTACTCGACCATGCACGCGGATTCGGTATCCTCAGCAGTCCACCGTCTTGAAAACCCCCCCATCTCTGTGCCCAGGAACATGTTGTCAGCGCTGAACCTGGTATGTGTTCAGATACAGGCACGGGTCGGTGGTCAGCGCATCAGGAGGAACAAACAGATCATCGAGGTACTGGACATCGATCCCAGGACAAATGAACTGATCACAAATGAGGTGTTCAGGTGGCGGCAGGCAACCGATGAGATCTCCTACTCAGGAAAGTCATTCATTCTTGAAGAGATCATGGAGGCACACGGGTGGGATGAGGAACGGATCAGGCGTGACCTGCTCCAGCGTCAGGAGGTCCTTGAATGGATGCGTGAGAAGAAGATCCGCGACTTCCGTGATGTAAGCAAGATTGTCGTCTCGTACTTCAGGGATGCCGAAACCCTGATGGAGCAGATACGGTCTGGTGGCAATGAATTCATATGAGCGGTTCTGCTTCTCCCTACTCGGGAGCCGGATGTCAGGGAAGCGCGAGAAGTACTATGAGCTCATTGAGAATCTTAAATCTGCACGGATGGGGATCACCTTTGAAGCCTACCTTGCAACCGCCATCTTCACCTCTGTCCTTGTTGGTATCATCGGTTCACTCCTGATTGCGCTCCTGGTCTTTCTTCTTGATGTCCCCGGACTCATCACCTTTCGTGGTAACATCCCGACAGACATTGCAGCAACCATCAACGAGCTCAAAGGGTATTATCTTCTGCTTGGAACCATCATCGCCGGAATCGTCTCGTTCGTGGTCCTGTACGGGATCACGTTTCTCATCTACCTGGTCTACCCCTCCATCGTCGCCGGGGGGAGGCGGCGTGATATTGAGACGACCCTCCCTTATGCGATCAACTATCTTGCAGCCATGTCGACTGCGGGTATCACACCGGCAGAGGTCTTCAGGCAGCTTGGGAACTCTACCATTTATGGCGAGTCATCGGTGGAGGCCAGATACATCATCCTTGAAGTGGATGTCTTTGGCCGGGACCTGATTGAAGCACTCAAGAATGTCTCGATGAGCACCCCGAGCCCTCGTATGCGTGACTTTTTACAGGGGTGTATCGGAAGTGTCGCGGCGGGGAGTAATATCTCTGACTATTTCAGGACAAAGGCTGAGCAGTATACCGGTGAGAACAGGCAGACACAAAAGCAGTTCCTTGACACTCTGGCACTGATTGCGGAAAGTTATGTCACGGCGCTTGTGGCAGGAACACTCTTTATGATCCTTATCCAGTCGATCATGGCGATCCTCTCAGGAGAATCAACTCCCCTGTTTCTGTACATCATCATCTACCTCATCATCCCATTCGGGAGTGTGATGTTTGTGGTGCTGATCGATTCAATGACTCCGGAGTGGTGAAGATGGGACTATTTGAGAAGAAGAAAGTGGAACCTTCGGCAGATCCGAAGAGTGATGAGATCTACAAAAAGATAGATACCTATCACCACTACTCTGAAGGTGCACTCCGGTTTGTCAAGCACCCCTTCAGGACCCTGTTTGAAAAGCCGATTAATATCCTCTATGTATCTGTCCCGGCAGGGCTTTTGGTCTTTATCATCGGACTTTCCATGGTTATTCAGCAGGGCGGTCCTGAGGCGATACTTACCAATTCATTTATCGATGACATTGCAGTTTTTACTACGGTAATCATCGTCGGACCACTCGCGATAACTGACTTTCTGGAGGGCCGGCGGATATCCAGTATTGAGGCTGCGCTTCCGAACTTCTTCAGGGACCTTGCCGGGATGCATGAGAGCGGGATGACCCTTCCCGGAGCCATTCACCTGGTCTCCCAGGCAGAGTATGGTGCTCTGACTCCTCACATCCGTCAGCTTGATCAGCGGATATCCTGGAACTTTGCGTTTATCGATGCCATCCGCCAGCTGGGAAAAGAGATCCCCATCCCTCTTGTAGAGCGGAGTGTGGATCTTGTTGCGCGGGCCAGTGATGCCGGTGGTGATATCGTTGAGGTGCTTCGTGCGGCCGGAAAGGACTCGGCAGAGTACGTGATCATGAAGACTGACCGGAAGAACAACATGTTCATCTATGTCATCATCATCCTTGCATCCTTTGCCGTATTCCTCTTCGTTGTCATGATCCTCGTCTCTTCATTCTTAAAGACCATGGCCGATCTCGGAGCAGAAACCGGGGCATCCGGTCAGGCCGGGTTTAATCTCGGTGGTTTTGATCTTGCCCTCTATATCCGGGTATTCTCCCATGCCGGCATGTTCCAGGGATTCTTCTCAGGGCTTGTGGCAGGAGTAATGGGAGAGGGCCGGGTGACTGCCGGTCTGAAATACTCTGTCCTTATGCTGATCATCGCCTGGGCCACCTTCCGGTTCATGGTATAGAGGATCGATGCCAGGAGGTCACAGAGGTTTACTCCTCTTCGATCTGCAGCTCCTTCACCGGCCGGTATCCTCCCTCCGGAACTGTTATCAGAAACCGTGCCCCGATGCCGAATGTCCCCTGTTCGGTGATGGTAATCCCGGTCAGCGAAAGGACCTCACGGACAAAAAAGAGGCCCCACCCGGTACCTGAACCTACTCCACGTTCAAACACCCGTTCTTTCATATTCTCCGGAATCCCTTCACCATCATCCTCATAACTGATGATGAGATCCTTCCCCTCCAGGCGGGTATGAATCGTGATATAAAAGACATTCTTCCCATGCTTGAGGCTGTTATCGATGAGGTTGTAGAATACCTTCTGGAGCAGCTGATCAGCAAATATCTCATAATCTCCCCCTTCATACGTGAAGGTAAGCCCCTTTTTCTTTGTCATTGCATAGGCAAGACTCCAGCAGGTCCGAAGGTTCTGCCAGATGGGTGCCTGCATCCCGGCCTTCTGATACTCCTTGGAGAACTCGATATGTTTGTTGACCCGGTCAGCAGCCTCCTCTGCAGCTTCTACCAGGTTTAAGATGACTTCATCGGTTGTCTTCCGATGGACCAGACCCAGCATCCCTCTGATGGTGGTGAGCTGGTTGACGATATCATGCCTGGTCATACTGCCGAGCAGGCTGAGTTTCTTATTGGAGAGGAGGAGTGCCTTCTCGTTGTCCTTGAAGGTGGTTATATCGCTGATCACACACAGGTGCCCTTCCTGCCCGGTGTCAAGGGGATAGGGTGCAGAAACCACCCTGACGTAGAGCTCAGTGCCATCCTTCTTTCTGGTATGCAGTTCCAGGTGAACCGACTGATCTCTGAGGAGTTCATTCACCGGTATGGGTTCACCTTCGAGAAGATCCGTTATCTCCATCCCGTTCAGTTCACCCGGCGTCCTGCCAAAGATGGATGCAAGTTTTGGATTTGCAAACCAGATCCGGAAATCCGGACCGACAAGACAGATTCCTTCTTCAGCAAGGGCGATAAGCCGTGAGAGACGCTGTTCGGTTGCATGCCGCTGCTCTACCGCCTGCTCAATCTGGTCAAGCATCTGGTTTATGGATCTGCTCAGGTCACCGATCTCATCATCACGCCCGGTTTTAAGACGACCTGACAAGAGTCCGGTTTTTCCGATCTGTGCAAGTTCGGCATTCAGTTCTGAGAGGGGGGCTATCACAATCAGGTTGATGAGGGTGATGGCAACCCCCATGAAACATATTACCAGAAGCAAGAGTGAGAAGAAGAGATAGTCCCGTGTCAAAAGGCCGCTCTCATACAGATCACGGACACTCTGTACCTGGAGGAGTAAAAACGGAGAACCATGGATATCTGAGAGAACCCTGCTCGACAGAATCGTATCACCGGTCACCTGTGATCCGTTCAGGTCCTGATATCCCTGGCTCCTCTCTTCCGGGGTGAGGATCCTGGCCGTCACATTCTGGAGTAGTTGATCAGATATATCGGAGAGTTTGTCCTGGTCAAGAGGGTTTAATACCGTGATGGTCCCTCTGGATGGCCCCCCCTGATGCGTGGTAAGGATGGGGTTCTGAGCAAATACCCAGGCTGAATTATTCCATTCAAGAATACCTGAACGCTTCACCTGCGGAGAGATGCTGATCTGCATTACCGCCTTTGCAAGTTCGGTGGGAACACCGGTCAGATGATCCTTCCTCTCTCCCAGCCCTCTCCCGACAATAACCGATCCGTTCAGGTCCTGAATAATTAAGGAGGTTATCTGTAATGCCTGAAATGTTGATAAAGCAAGGTTCGATGAGATATATTTCGGATCACGGCTCTGGACAAAGTCATAGGTGGTATCCCATTCTCCCCAGTCTGTTGCAATCTGTTGCAATCTTTTTACTTCTTCATCAATGGCATGTTCAGCCCGTATCAGATCCCGCTCCACATACTTCTCCTCAAGGGAGGAGAATGAGTCCATGATGGTCAACTCAAACGAGAACAGAAGCACAAACATGACTGCAAAGAACGTGCATGCAATGATTAGAATCATCTTTGGGTAGAGCCGCATGATAACCTCCCTGAGAATCCCGCGTGACCTCGCAAGGTGAAGATATCGGTGAGTGAAATTGTCCCGGGACTTTCCTGAAACTATGTGATCGATCAGTTCATATCTCACGATGCCGGTTTTTTAAAACCTGACTATCTCATAGGATAATCCCACCCGGTAAGGGAAAAACGTTATGAGCACAGTATTGATTCAGGAGAGATCGACGGTGTGGATGAGTTCAGGTTTATCAACTGTAAAAGAGAAGGAACGGAGAATGCCTGTCTCGTTGTGAATTACCCCGGTATACTGCCCGTAGAGTAACTGGAAGGTAGTCTGGCCCTGCAGAGAGGTGACATCATTGCCGACAATCTTACCACCGCTCTTGATAGTAACCCGCAGACCGGCAGCAGGCATCCCGCCTCGCACCAGGTTGATGATGATATTTCCTATCCCTTTTCTGACTGAAGAGATCTCGGGGATGGGGTTTGATGCCGGGACCCGGAGATGACTTTTATCATAGATGCGGCAGCCGGTCACAAACCGGTTCGCGATCTCAGGTTCAGTGGGATAGAAGGTGAAGTTCTGGCTGTTTTTCAGAAACAGGACACTCCGGTCACCATACAGGACCCCGGACCGGTCAATATATATGCCCCCTTCCGGCTCCCCTTTCATGAAGATGAGAAATGCCCGAAAACCTTCCGCCCCGGCTGTCGCTGCGATCCCATAGGCTTTTTGCGCTTTCATCTCCCTGACCAGTTCAGGAAGCAGCCAGTTTCCCAGGGGTTGTGTGTTTTCGATGATAAAGTTCAATGGAACATTCTCATCAAAGTCACCGATATGCTGGGGGACATCGGTCGTCGTCTGCTGATATTTCTGTTCAGACTGCTGCAGGACCTCCCGTGCCATCTCAGCCTGGCTGGTGTCCCGCCCGGTTGCCTTGGCACTGACGACCGTCCCATCAGAGCTGAATACCCCTTCAATATGCCAGAGGATCTCGCTCTTTTTTCCGTCCGGATAGGTGACCACCGTCTCAAGATCGGTTGCCGGGTTTTCTGGTGTCAGTGACCGGACCGTTTCAACAAGTCCTGCCCGGTCTTCATCAGATATGTCATGGAAGAACTTTTTTCCGATGAGATCAGTCGCAGGCATGGCATAGAGGGCACCGTATGAGTCATTTGCCCTGATGATGGTAAGGTCAGGCAGGATGTCAACAAAGAGTTCAGTCTGTACGGTCAGAACGGAATGGTAGAGCTGTTCCCGTGCAGCAAGTTCTTCTTTTGCATGATGTCCTTCATATGCCTGCAGGATCCGCTGTTCAAGTTCACTGAACTGTATAACCGGATCACTTCCTTTTCTGATGTAGTAATCTGCGCCGTTGTTCAGGGCAGAAATGACGATATCTTCCTTTCCTTTGCCGGTAAAGAGGATGAACGGGGTGCCCTCATAGTTTGCCCGTACGTACTTGAGGAGCTGTATCCCGTCCATATCCTGCATCAGATAGTCAGATACGATAACATCAAACTTCCCTGTTCGCAACGCATCTATTGCTTCCTTTCCGGAAGAAACGCAGGTTAACGAGACTTTTCCCGAGGCACCAAGATACTCCTGGGCAAGCATCAGATGCGGAAGTTCATCATCTACATACAGGACTGAAACGGGCATGAATGGGTTAGTGTATGTTTGTTTCCTATTAAAATTATTGTTATAAACCTGGAGGTGAAAAGTGCGTTCTCTTCTCTCATGCTTGAGTTACTTACGAAAAACTCCAAGGCCAGTACTATCCAGAGAAACCTTGACCGTGTTATGAGCACTGGTGATGCTGAAAACCTCCGGGAGGTTTTTCACTCATTCTTTGCCTCTGTACCTCACGATTGGTACAGGAAAAATCAGTTATCTGGTTTTGAAGGGTACTATGCAAGTGTCGCATATGCCTACTTTGCAAGTCTCGGGTACCAGGTTATTGCAGAGGACACAACAAACCGGGGCAGGATTGATCTTACCATTATAACAAAGAATTCTATCTGGATTTTTGAATTCAAAGTTCTGTCATCTGGTGATAAGAAGGGAAAGAGTCCTCTTGCACAGATTCAGGAGAAAAGGTATGCAGAAAAGTACCGGTCGGATGGTCGGCCGGTGATTGGAGTCGGGGTGGTTTTTGATCCTGAAACGAGAAATATTGTTTCATGGGAGACGGGGCGGTGAGGTATCAGGGATCTTTTTCTGATGTGTTTGAATGGGGGTTAATGGATTTTTATTCCGGCGTCATTGAGGGCATTTTCTATAGAATGAAGTCTCTTGTGGATTTCTGAAAATTCTTTATCAAGATATGATTTGGAGTCTTTTCGAAGGCCTTTGATCTCATCGACGGTTTCATGCTGAAGGGAGATCATTTCGTCCTGTTTTCCGAGCATCTGATCCTGTTTGTTGAGCATCTGATCCTGTTTGTTGAGCATCTGATCCTGTTTTTCCAGAGAAGTATGCATCATCTCTATCAACGTAGTTGAATTCTTAGCCGCGGTCTTGCTGTATTTACCAATAAGTGTAAGGTGTTGGATTGCAGTATCCATCCGTTCAGCCATCTCTTCACCCATGTCACCCCTGATTATACTAAACGTTTGAAACTCGCCGGTGTAGGTTTCTTCGATGGTTTCAACCGATTCAACGTATATTGGAAAATCCTGTATCTGTATTGCCTTCGAAAAGTGGGATATCGCTTCTTTTGTTCC
>NZ_JAIWNS010000086.1 GCF_020216685.1 Methanospirillum hungatei
CTGGCAATTCACACCCGGAGATCCCTCCTACCTGGCGGATCTCACCAGAGAACGTCAGATTCGAAAGAAGTTTGACCTGAAAGAAGGGAACTTTCTCTCAACCGAGGATGTTGCGAAAATTCTAAGTGTGAAAGAAGAAGTTGTCCGTGATCTCATCCGGCGTCGGGAATTACCAGCGGTAAAGATAGGAAAAGCCTACCGGATCATCGAAATCGATCTCCAGGTATTCCTGAATGAGCGGTACACTCCTCACATGAAAAAAGGTTCTCCAAAAGACCCTGCACCAGAAGATGATGATACCTGAATCCGGCAAGGAGCCGGATAAAGAGAAAAATCCCCCAGGGTGAAGCCATGATATTGAATTCAGTAATCTATGAGAACAGCATGCCGGATGGTATGGGCACTCTTGAAGTTATTGACGAATCGACCAAGAAAAAACGACTCTTTGTCCCGCTGAAACAGACCAGGCTTTCGGGAACGGTAACCGGTCCTCTTGCACAATTCCATCTCACACAAATCTTCGGATTTAAGAAAGCAACCTTTCATCATACTATAGAGGCGATATACCGGTTTCCACTCCCGGGGGATGCAATCATTACCGGCGTTCAGGTCTCTTTTGGGGAGGAGGTACTGAAGACGACTCTTAAAGAACGGGAAGATGCCAAAGATGAGTATCACAGAGCATTCGAGGAGGGAAGAAAAGGAATCCTGGTCACCAGGGAGACTCCTGATATATTCACCCTTCACCTCACCGGAATTGAACCAGACAACATGGTAACCGTTGATATCTCACTCCTCCAGTATGCCATTATTGGTACTTCGGAGATGGTATTCCGAATCCCTCTCACGGTCTCTCCCCGGTATATCCGGGATGATGAGATGAGACTTCCCCAGAAAAATGCCCATCCGCAGATACAAATCCTTGATCCCGGTCATATATTCACATTAGATCTCATCGTCAATGGAAACCCCGCCATCAAAAGCCCAAGTCATCAGATAATCACAGAAAAGAAAGATGGTTCGGTCAGGGTAAGCCTGCAGGAGACTGAAGCAATACCAGACCGTGACTTTATTCTGACCTGTATCGCCCCACAGGACCAGCGACCACAGTTTATCTGTCAGGTAGAAGAGCATCCAAAAGAAAATTCTGCATATCTTCTCACAACCTTCTCTTCCCCAATGGTTCAGGATGAAGATCCGGTACAACGTGAACTTATCATACTGGTGGATCATTCCGGCTCAATGAGTGGGCCAAAATGGCAGGCAGCAGACTGGACGGTGAAAAATCTCCTCAAAACCTTAAAACCTGATGAGTACTTCAACCTGGGAATTTTTCATGATTCATCTTCCTAGCTCTCTAAATCCCCGATACCTGGGACAGAACAGTCTATTCACGCTGCGTTAGAATTTTTAAAACAGAATCAGGATTCAGGAGGAACGAACCTTGGAATCGTACTGGAACAGGCTCTTTCAAGTCCCAAGAGTAAGGGAGCATATACCCGTCATATTGTCATCATCACCGATGCAGAGGTGACCGATGAAGGAAGGCTCATCCGGATGGTGCGGAACGAGCAGAAACGGAAAGATCCACGATCGGTATCGGTGATATGTATTGATGCATCGCCAAACACCCCCCTGGTCCGTGAACTGGTTCGGGTAGGTAAAGGAATAGCCCGGTTCCTGACATCTGATCCGTCTGAACTGGATATCACGACCGCATTACAGTCTGCACTCGATGCATGGAAGCAGCCATACCTCCGAGATCCCACTCTCATCATAAACCGCGATCTGGTGGAATCTGGAGATACTGTGTATAAAAATGGATCAATTCCTCTGAAAAGTCTGCCATATGGTGTGTATTCAGACGTATTTCGCATCCCCCTGACCGGCGATGAAATCTCTGTCACACTTCATGATGCAGCCGGAAAAGAAAGAGAATCAGGCATAATAATCCCGGTTACGGGAGCCGGAATTCGTGAACTCTTCGGTAGCTTGCGTATCCGGAACCTGGAACAGATCCAGGGAGGGTTCTATTCAGAGAATGAATTATCGCTGGTTCTGAAAAGTCTTGGATATGAAAAAGAACAGACCTCCCTTTATCCTGAAGGAAATGCTATGAACGGATTATTCCTTGATGATCTGCTTGTGCATGAGTCTCTCCGTTATGGGGTCCCTTCCTCGCGGACCGCATTTGTCTGTACTAGTATCCGTCCGGGAAGTCCGGCAAAGGCATCTGTTATCGTCCCATCAGCATATCCAGCCGGATGGGATGTATGTGAAAATGTCATGATGGAATATGGAATGGCGCCTGTTTTCAGTGAGAAGGCGAATGCATCTCAACGACCTCTCCCGGTATTTGAATCGGTTCTGTTAGAAGAAGAACCGCCCTTCATTGCCCGGTCTCGTCAGGCTCGGGCTTCTCAAATAATGTCTTCTCCGCCTCCCACCTGTACCACTCCCCGGAGTGCGAAAAGTATCACCTTCTCAATACCGATGAATCCCGAAGAGTCAGAAAACCGTCTGATAGTCAGGCTTCCCTCATGGAGTAAGATTCGGGGTATTCAGGTGATCACTGATGACAACCTATCCGAACTTACAAAGATTCAGGTTCTGATATACCTTGGGTCACGGTCTGTACCGGTAGCATCGGTAAAACTTGGTGATCTTCTCGATGGGGAGATCAGGCCTCTTCATATCTCCTGTTCAGGAAAGGATACGGTAACTATAGTCCTCACCGGTCTTGATAAAACCATGCACAAGAAAGAGATAAAATTCCAGCTCCTCGGAGATGAAAATCTATATGAGAGTTCAGCCTTTTCTACCGGGAATGGGGATGATGTTTGATACCGGATCAGGATTGAAATGGATGGTATCATCATGAGAGAACTTCCTGAAGTCAATTTTTATTGTACCATCTTTGCATCACCTGGCAAGACATAAGAGGATGCCGCAATGAAGACTAAACCAGGTATTACTTTTTCACCTCAAAAAATACGACTCGGTCAAGTTTGTCTGGTGACAACAAACTTTGTACCGCTTTTTCAGTAATCGTTTTTGTCTTTCCTCCGGCTATGATGGTCCATCCATATAAGGCAAAGCATCCATATATCTCGTTATTTTTCAGTTCCTTTCTCCGCATTCTGACATATGCATTTCCAAGCATCTGATAATATTCGGTCTTTAATATAGGTTTTTTTGCTATAATCTCTAATATTTCGTTCCAATTTTGAATGATCGACTCCTTATTTACCATCAATCCTCGAAGATGTACTGCATCTGGATCTTCTTTTGGAATGGGAATAGGAAGGGTGGTAATAATGCCATGCATAGCTTTTGCCGCTCTGGCATCGGCTTTTAAATTTTTAGCCATGCCAGACCCTATTGAAATATTCAACACTTCAAGTGTATCATAAATAATTCTTCCATCTGAAGGGAACAGTGCTGTATCAACAATAACCGGCAATGGAAGCAGTTTGAAGTATTCAATCGCATCAGAAGTCCTGGGTATTACCTGTAAAAGATACATGTCATTGGGAGCAGCGTAGAGAATAGTTAAAGAGTCTTTTTTTACCGAAATAAGAATGAAACGTCCAATGATGACATATTCCAATCTTTTTATGAGGGCCGCATCCTCAGGTGAAAAATCTTTGGTGTGTTCATTAACATACTGAGTAATTGCTTTTTTATCAGAGAGAGCGAGTTTTCGTAGTTCAGAAAAATTTTTAGAGTTTTCCTGGATTGTGCCAGTCTTTTTTGTCACTCTTGTAGTTTTCTTTATTGAGTCAGGGTTTATCTGATAATGTTCTTTATATGAGAGGATGTAGTTCATGACAAGGTCCATGAAATGCATATCCTGTGGTGAAGGAAGATAGGTCATACCTTTCATAAAAGAATGTGCGTGCAACAATATCATTGTATCTTATAGAATGTACTGAATATTCAGGATGGGATCAACCAGAATACCTCATCAATCTTCATAGTCTTGTATTAGGGTCATTATATGGTATTATATACAAAATTAAGACTAAATTCACAGGAAAAAATCTTCTCATAGCCGGCCGGTATTGTGCTATCTTATAAAAGTCGATACTTTATATGTCCATCATCCAAAACACAATAGCGGCCTTTGGCTGAATTCGTTTTTGTTCGTATTTTTCGATTTAGAGAGATAATTACCTTTCTTTACTACAGTCATTTTCGATGAATAATAATGTCGCTATTTTGGGCTCTAAATTTTAAAAAAGCCTTAATTTAGATCCACTCTCCTTTTACATAATAGATATCCTGGTTTTCATGAGAATAAGATCACTCCTCAAAATAATCCATATCTATCTTTTTCACAATATACCGCGATTCCTCTGAAACTCCCACATTATGATCAATCATGAGCTCAGCTAATGTCTCTCCATCGATCAATACAACCTTCTGCTCAATTCGCTGGACGTATTCCAAGGCTTCCTTAGAGAAACGGGAAGTGGTAATAAAAACTCCTTTTCGAGCCCGGTTACCTGCAAGACTACCAACAAATGCCTGAATATCAGGTCTACCTACAGTATTCTGCCATCTTTTTGCCTGAATACATACGGTATCCAACCCCAGTTTGTCTTCTTTTATGATCCCATCAATCCCATCATCACCAGTCTTTCCAACCCTCTCCCCGGCTTCGCTCCGTGACCCTCCATACCCCATGGCGACCAGAAGATCAACCACCAGTCGCTCAAAAAACTCCGGTGAGCTACTCATTACTTGTGATAAGAGTTCATGTACCAGTTTATTTCGAACATCCTGATAACTATTCTCAAGAATTTCTTGTGGGGTGAGGTTACTTTCTGGAACATCTGATTCTCCTTTGATTGGTGAATGACTGTCAGCTCGAAAGTCTTTAAAATCCAAAAATTCTGGAAATTGTTTGAGAAAGTTTTGATCGATGCGTTTTGGATTCTGACTCAGTACTGCTAATCCTCGTTCAGTGATTTTAACCTTCCCTCGTGAAGGGGTTGTAACTAAACCTGCTTTTTTCAGATATGACTTCGCCCAACTGACTCGGTTATGAAAAGTTGATTGTACTCCACTGGGTAGTTTTTGATTGAGATCATCCTCAGAAAGGTTAAATGAGGATGCTATTTGACTATAAATCTCCTGAATCGAGTGTTCTTTTCCGTCTTTTACTGCTAAAAGGACCGGAAGCATAAATGTCTGAAAGTCAGGAACTGCCATTTCTTCAGGGATATTGGTATCAATGTCCAATAAGGTATTCGAAATAGGTGTGCAACAGCCTCACGGGTCCATCAATAAAGATATCTTTAATCTTTGATTAAAAAGGCTTAATTTATGAAAAACAATATGTGCATTGTCTAATATTAAATTGAAGCCTATGTAACGGTTGTAACACTTGTAGCAGCTCTAGGGAAGAGACCTGCCATTTTTTTAATATTTCAAGAGGAGACATATTGAACCCAAACTATACACATAATTAGGGATTAATTTTTATTCGCCTTAATTGCACTCCTCTCACAAAAATAAACCAAAATGTACATCTTAATAATTACTAATATTAGGGATTAATGAAGATGCTAATATTCGATATCTACTATTTTTTATCCTATTAAACAAAATATCTCCGCCTATACCCTAAATGGTCAGAATAGTTTGGGATTGAAACGATGAAATTTTTACGTACCTGATGGAAAATAAATCTTTCTTTTTGAAAAAGGACTCATCACATTGTGGTATTATGTTATATATGCATATACGTGGTAATGATAATACGAAATGGAACGATTAAAACTGCCAATCGGTATCCAGTCTTTTAAAAAGATTCGAACCGGTGGGTATGCATATGTTGATAAAACACGTTTCATTCAATCGCTCGTTGATAATGGATCATATTACTTTCTTTCACGGCCACGGCGGTTTGGAAAAAGCCTTCTGCTTGATACCATCGATCATGCTTTTTCAGGTAAAAAAGAATATTTTCTTGATCTTTATCTCAGCACCCCGGAAGCATCATGGGATTTTTCCAGTGTGTACCCGGTTGTCAGGATAAGTCTTGGACAACGTATCAACAGGAATGCTGATGAACTGAGTGAATATCTGACACATATACTCTCTGGAGAGGCTGAACGGTATAATGTAGATCATGATAAATCGTTATCCCCCGGTTTCCAATTGGATCTTCTGATAAAAAACCTCTATGCAACCTATCAGATGCCTGTTGTCGTTCTTATTGATGAGTATGATAAACCAATTCTTGATGCAATAGAGGATAGTGAAACCACTCGGATATTGCGAGATGAATTAAAAAGTTTTTATGGCATTTTAAAGGATCTTGACCCATATTTGAAATTTGTTCTCCTCACCGGGGTCTCAAAATTCTCAAAAACGGGTATTTTTTCTGGCCTGAATAACCTTGATGATATCACCCTTGATCCCCGGTACTCTGCCATCTGTGGATATACCCATGAAGATCTTGAGGAGGTATTCAGGGAATACCTGGCCGGTTTTAATCCTGAAGAGATCAGGGAGTGGTATAATGGCTATTCATGGTCAGGTCAGACCGTTTATAATCCCTTCGATATTTTAATGCTCTTTTCCAAGAAGATGTTTCGTTCATATTGGTTTGAGACCGGTACACCTTCTTTTCTTATCAGATTATGGCAGAAAAATCCACGGTTCCCAGGCGATTTTGATGGATTGATAGCTGGTGAAGATCTGCTTGGATCTTTTGATGTTGATAATATAAGGGTTGAGACGTTGTTATTTCAGGCCGGATATCTGACGATAAAAGACTGGACTTCTGACCCGGTCCGTGGATTTCAATGTACGTTAGGATACCCGAACATTGAAGTGCGAACATCATTAAACCTGTTATTCTGTCAGTCCTTATCCGGATTTCCTGTATCCGGGATGCGAAGCAGGCTATTTGAGGTTCTGGAGAAGAAAGATGGAGAGGGATTAAAAGAACTTCTTCATTCATTCTTTGCTTCAATTTCGTATGAATGGTACCGGAAAAACCAATTATCATCTTTTGAGGGATATTATGCAAGTATTATGTACACAATTTTTGCAAGTCTTGGATATCATGTAATAGCAGAGGATACTACGAATAAGGGACGCATCGATTTGACGGTAATTACGGCTCATGCGGCATGGATATTTGAATTTAAAGTGAAAAGAGAGATATCAACCGGAGAAAAAAGACCATTGGAGCAGTTAAGGCGAAAAGGATATTCTGATAAATATAAAGCCAAGGGTCTGAAGATATGGGAGATTGGAATCATTTTCGATCCTGAAACCCGTAATATAATCGAATGGGATCAAAGATCCGTATAAATTTTCACTCCCGGGGGATGGTGAGAGGATGTAAAAAAGAAATTACCCTGTGTACCTATAGAACTGCTACACGTGTTACAACTGTTACATGGGTTTTATTTTAACTTTCAGTCAATATTTCCTGCTAAAATTCAAAACTGGTAAATATGCTGCAAAAAGGGGGCCCCTCATGCAGACGTATCAATAATTTTAATTGGAGAGGTGGCGGGGAACATCCCTCTCAATCCTATTCGGTCATCAGAAGAAACACTTCATGGAAGGTCATCATATCTCCCACCCTCATATCCGCAGAGACCGGTTCGGGGGGAATTACATATCGGGAGCAGGTAGCATTCGTCCAGGCCTTCATCAGAACTGCAGTCCTCACACAGCACAGTAAAATCATCATCTTCATTATAATGATAAATGGCTGGTTTCCCACATTTCGTGCAGGGGAATTCCATTGCATCATTCATGCCAGCCATAATGATCTTCTCCTTTTTCTTATGCCATGCAATGGAATCGGCAACCTTCAGCCTGAGTTCGGTAGTTGTCCCAAAATCGTATTCATAGGAAAATGTCATCCCTGGTATCAGAACATTCTGTATTTTTACCTTCATTGATTTCGTATCACCAAAAAAATCGTCATTACCTGATTCAGAATTGGAAATATACTCAGTTCCGTTGATACGAAATGCACTTAAATGACCACAACATTCAACCCAGATCTCCCGGAGGGATTCATCAAGATCATCCAGCGTTGCGTCAGGTTTGACCAGGAGAACCATCCAGTATGGAGAAGATCTTGGGGTATCAACCATTATGGCATATCGGATATCTCCTGACTCTTCAGCGTGTATTTTCTTCAGATGTGTTATTGCGGTCCGCTTGGTTATCGGTTCTTTGCAGATGTAACAGGTTCCGGGTGCAGCAGCTTGTTTAGCCATGAAAAGAGTGTTGGATGCTCATATTGAAAAGAGTATTTCTTCAGGTCTCTCTTCATAGAAAACCAATCCGATGAAAGCAGTTCTTATATTGAATGGTTCTGAAAGAGATTTGACATCTCTGATTGAGATAACGAATATCTCCATGGATACAGAACAGAATACCAATACCTTCCTGGCACACCCCCAGGATTTCTCTACCGGAGATATTCATAAACCCTTGTTACGTAAACAGGGAGTTCTGTATATGGCAGCCGGAAAGAGAAAAAATCTGACTGCTTTGTATCTTGAAATGCTTCATCCGGTTGCTGAAAATAAATGGAATCCAGTGTTCCCGTGTTGGGTAGAGGGCCCTGGCGGTCAGTGGTATATGAAGTGAAAATAATTCAGATACTTTTTTTCAAGCCAATTGCTCCTTATGAAGCTTCTTCTGACCGGTGAAGAAACTTCATGATTCAGTACATCAGATATCTGGTATTCATATCTTCTGCGGGGGAGTATCCATGAATTTTTCAGAAAAAAATCTCCGATATGCAGGAATTGGAATAAGTATCCTGCTATGTCTCCTGATACCATCTGTATTGGCAGGACCGTCTGATACCTGGTTTCCTGATAATCGATGGATCCAGCAAATTTCAGGTCAGAATTATCAGAATACGATCCAGGTATCTGAAGAATATGCACCTGACCGGCTTATTGTCCGGTATAAACCAGAATCGGTGAAAAGCCAGTCTGCCATGATGTCGGTACAGGCGATGGCAAATGCTGAGGCTGGCTCACGGGTAGTTCGTGATCTCGGCACAAGCGGAGCGATGGGAATGCAGGTCGTACAGGTGACTGGAACAAGCCTTACACGTGCAATGGAGGTCTATGAAACAAATCCCGATGTCCTGTACGTGGAACCTGATTACAAGATATCCCTCAGTCCGATTGAAAAAACCGGGACATCTGCTCCGATTCAGGCCCAGAGTTTTCGGGCGGCAGGAGCGGGGTGGCCGAATGATCCTGGGTATTCCCAGCTCTGGGGCCTTGAAAATACCGGACAAGCCCCCTTTTATGGAAAATCAGGGGCAGATATCAAGGCTCCGTTAGCCTGGGGGGCGACAACCGGATCATCATCGGTTGTGATAGCGCTCATTGATACCGGCGTTGATTATTCCCACCCTGATCTTGCTTCGAATATCTGGCAAAATCCGGGTGAGTTTTTAAATGGGGCTGATGATGATGGAAATGGCTATATTGACGATATCAGGGGCTGGAATTTTGTCTCAAAAAATAATGATCCCATGGATGATAACGGACATGGGACACATTGTGCCGGGACCATGGCAGCCGTCGGGAACAATGGCATCGGCGTGACCGGGGTTAGCTGGAATGCAAAGATCATGCCTTTGAAGTTCCTTGACTCGAAGGGATCAGGGTACACATCCGATGCTATCTCGGCAATCCTGTATGCAACCCAGAAAGGAGTCCCCATCATCTCCTGTTCATTCAGCGGGCCGGGAGAGTCCCTTGCTCTTAAGGAGGCGATAGACTCCTCTTCTGCCCTCTTTATCTGTGCAGCGGGGAATGCTGGTGCAAACTCTGATATCACTCCCCAGTATCCGGCTGCATATCCAAGTTCACAGATCATTTCAGTTGCAGCTTCCACCTATCACGACACTCTGGCTACGTTCTCCAATTATGGGACCAGTTCAGTCGATATTGCTGCTCCGGGAGTAAGCATTTACAGCACGACGAAATCC
>NZ_JAIWNS010000087.1 GCF_020216685.1 Methanospirillum hungatei
GGAGGGTATTCTTATCTGAACGGGACGTCGATGGCCGTTCCCTATGTTACCGGAACAGCAGCCCTGCTCAAAGCCAGAAATCCCTCAATATCTACCGCACAGATGAAAAGTAAGATTCTGGGTTCATGTGATGTTCTTGCATCCCTGTCTGGAAAAGTTGCGACAGGCGGGAGGCTGAATGCGGCGAAAGCGCTTGATGTGTCCATTCCTACACCGACCCCCACATTGACTCCTGTTCCCACGGTGACCCGCACCCCGACTCCAAGCCCGACCCCTACACTCACTCCTGCTCCCACGGTAACCCGCACCCCGACTCCAAGCCCGACCCCCACATTGACTCCCGTTCCCACGGTGACCCGCACCCCGACTCCGAGCCCGACCCCCACATTCACTCCTGTTCCCACGGTGACCCGCACCCCGACCCCGAGCCCGACCCCCACATTCACCCCGGTCCCTACAGTGACCCGCACCCCGACCCCGAGCCCGACTCCAACGTTCACTCCTTCACCAACACAAGGCCCGGTGCCCCCGTGTGGCGTGTATAAGAGAGATGTCCAGTCTGGTTTTCTCAGGCAGGGACAGGCAGCGGTATATGGGTATTATATTCCGGTTGACGGACGGTCAAAGATTGAGTGGTCATTATCGGTTCGGGGAACATGTGGTGGCGGTCAGGGGATTGCAACCGCAGCAAAAGCAGGAGGGTTGAAGGATAATACCAATGCATGTGCCGGTTCATCTGTATTTGATATCTATGTGTGCAGGGATTGTAATCCGCAGAATTCACGGTGTTATGCCAATTATTATGCCTATGGGCCGAATGCATATACTTCCATTACAAAGCCGGTATCAGGTTCGACGTACTTTGTGATGATCTATGCCAGATCCGGAAACGGGATGTACAACCTGCAGATGAACAGTTACAAATGTGCAGGGAATACTCCCATTATTGTAGCCTCTGCTGAACAGGGGATGCAGATGGCAGGGACAGACAGTGGGGCATCTCCTGCCTCATTCCCGGTCCCGAAAGCAGAATTTGTTCAGATATGACTGCTCCACCAGGACCCCTAATTATATGGAGAAACCTATTTTGTCTTAAAAAAAAAAAAAAAAAAGTAAGACCCGTGAAATGGTCATACGTAAAAATTTATCATCCGAAAATCCCCCCGGTCCATGGCACTTGTTGTGCATGATGTGAATCAAAAATTTCCAGATATGATGAGCCGGTCAATAATACCTGCCATTGGTATCCTGCTTGTGAAATATTGCGGATGCGGAATCTATCGTGAATCATACATGGTGACACAATTGTATCCGGTTCTTTATAGAGAGTTTTCCATATAAATGATGAAACATCATTCTTCTCGGAAGAATAGGATCTACCCCTGAAATCTGGTAATTTTGATGGTTCAGCCGCTCCTGAATACGATTCAGGACCGGTTTTCCACACTCATTATGAACATAGATATGTGCAGGACTATCTGATGTGTAGGTCAGCCATTCTGAAACACAATCCGCTATAGCAATGCAGACCTTTCAGATAAATTTCTCTATTTTACACAAAAATCAATGCATGGAAAAGATCAAAAAATAGAAAATAAAGAAGATTCAGGGATTTACCTCTTCATCGGGCGATGGCAGTATACTGACCACTATCCTCATGCGGTGGAACGACAACCCTGACCGTACGCTTACTTCCGTCAGCTGTCTGTTTTGGTGAGTAATATCCAAGCGTGTACGTATGCGTAATAATCCCCTGGATATTGTTGAGAATTGTTGAGAATTCATCCCCATGAATGTCAATAAAGAGACCACTTCCGCCGAGAGCCTTTACCAGTTCCCGTTTATCATTCTGTTCGTTAAATGCACCAGAGACGATCGTCGGCCCGACAAGGATGAAACTTGTCCCGTTATTGAGCAGATTCTCTGCAGTTTCAGCGATGGTGAACTGTGAAAACGACGTGCCATCACCCCGGTAATGGGTCAGGTCGTCGGTTATATCGATGATCATATGCTGTGCATCTGACCTGAAACCCATCTCCAGGGCAGCTTCTATGGCATCAAGATTTACCTCCGGTGCATCAAACCCTTCGCTGGCATGTAATCCGGCTACTGCCTGCTGTATGACCAAGGGATCGGAAGTCCATTCCTGGTTTATGGTAACCGTGTCTTTAAAGCTGATGAGTGCATACCTGCAGTCAATCCCGGCGAGAGCGATACTCTCCGTCAGCTCCATGACTTTTTCTTTGGTTTCATTGATCTCATCACTCATACTGCCAGTGTCGTCAAAGAGGATGGCAAGATCAAGTTTTGATGTCGTGGACCGGTCGGAAAACGCGAACGAGGTGATATTCATGAGTTCATCATCCTCGTACACCTGGAAATCCTCCTGTCTGAGTGCCCCGTTCTTTCCTGCAGTACTGTTCACCGTGACATAGGTCATGATATAGGGAAAGTTCACCCCGTTAATGCCGGTAATGTCTACAACAGAAGTTCCATACATGCTGATGTCATCAACGTCCGGGGGTTGTTGCTGGGCCTGTATTCCTGAAGTTCCTGAGGTCACTTCCGGTCCAGGAGAGAATACACGGTCTTTCTGAACGGTGAAGAGCCCGGTTGCTGAATCTGCACCAACTCTGACCTCAAGGGTAATTTTCTGGTCATCGCCATACATTCGTGGAGTAAAATAACTGATGGTATAGGTATGAGTGATTATGGACTGGATTCTATCAAGGATGGTGGAGAATTCATCTCCATGGATGTCGATAAAAAGACCACTGCCACCAAGGGCTTTGACGATCTCTTTTTTATCGGTATGCACGTTAAATCCACCAGATACTGATGAAGGCCCGACCAGAATGTAACTGGTTCCGTTCTGCAGCAGGTGACTTGTCGTCTCCGGGATTGTAAACTGAGAAAATTCTGTTCCGTCTCCCCGGTAATGGGTCATGCTGTCGGTGATGTCAAGGATCATATGCTGGGCATCAGGCCTGAACCCTGATGAAAGGGCAGCTTCTATGGCATCAAGGTTTACTTCCGGTGCATCGTCTCCTCCATCTGCCTGAAGACTGTCAACAGCCTGTTTGATAAGACTCGGATCAGATGTCCAGCCCTGCCTGACGGTGAGGGAATCGCGAAAACTGATGAGCATGTACCTGCTGTCAATATTCACACTGTCGATGGCATTGGTCAGTTCATTGACCCGTGCTTTCATATCGGCAATCTCTTCACTCATGCTCCCGGTCTCATCAAAGAGAATGGCAAGATCCAGTTTGGTCCGTGATGACGCGTCTGGAAACTGAACGGAGGTAATCTCCATCAGATCACCATTTTCAAAGACCTGAAAGTCATCTACACTCAGGCTCCCCTCTCTTCCTTCCGGGGTGTTAACCGTTACATAAGTGATTACATTCGGGAAGTTTACTGCGTTAATTCCGGTTATGCCAAGAACCGGTGATTCGGTGTCATTTGATCCATCTGTTGCAGCCAGAACATCGGCAGTACAGGCAAGGATGCAGAGTCCGATGATAAGTATGATACGTGCTGTCGTTTTTTGATGCATGAAATACCTCCTTGAAAAAGTACAGGAGTATTGCATGTAGGCTGCATATATATTTCGAAATCATCCTGATGATCTCTCAAATGTAATTATTTCAGGATTTATTTAAGATTCAATGACATTTTAATTGTTCAGGACACCAAATACTCTGCATGTTACAGGACATCAGGTATAAACACCGTCTTCAAAACTATAACCGTGTCCTTTTAATGGTACGGGAAGGGGTTTTGTCATATACCTCGCGTCCACTATCAAATATGGAAAAACAGGGGTTCATCAAATATTTCGAATTTACATATGAATTAGCCTGGAATCTGATGAGAGACTACGCTCTCTATCAGGGGCATCAGGAGATTCGAGGTTCCCGTGATGCCATCCGGCTTGCGTTATCGATGGATCTGATCTCTGATGGAGAAACCTGGATGGATATGCTTGAAAGTCGTAATATTACCTCACACACATATGATGAAAATACCGCAGAAGAGATAATGCAAAAGATAGCTTTCCGGTATTTCCCTGCTATGGCAGCATTTCAGGAGAAGATGAATGGGATTGCCAATGAAGGATGAAATTTCTTTCGGATTATCAGAGTTCCAGTTAGAGCGAATCCGCAATTCATTAGCCCAATGTCCCCGATTGAATCAGGCCTTCATTTTTGGTTCACGGGCTCTTGGAACATATCGGAATGGTTCAGATATTGATATTGCCCTTGATGGAGAGGAACTGACGTTTGAAGATGTACTCAGGCTCCATACCCGGATAGATGATCTGAATCTTCCATACTTTGTAGATCTCGTTCACATTCAGCGAATTGAAAACTCTGATCTCCTGGATCATATCAGGAAAAAAAAAAAAAAAATATTTTCGCGGTTGCCGGCTTCAATTGACTGCGTATAAATAGAGTATATTTTTCCCTTAACTGATATCTCACCGGCTGTATGCCGGCAATTAGCCTGGATAATCATTTTTTTTTTTTTTTTTGCCATAAAAATACTCCATTGCGGTTTCAAAGCCCTCTTCTGGTGTTCCTTCCATCCGGCCGGTCAGGAATGGGGACGGCTCATATTTATCCTTACAAAAGTTGTAGATGGAAAGAGTCCATCTCTTCGGAGCGATGTAGGTGAGACGACAGAGTGGTGAGGGGGTATTTCGGAGTTTTTCTCTCATCTCCTCCGAATCCCGAATTTTTTGGCTACAGCTTTGAAACGATCCGAATGGTTCCTGATATATCCTGATGGTACAGAATGATTTGAAGAACCGGACATCAAGTCTGATGAGGTCATCATGAGTTTTTAAGAGTTCAGAACTATATGCCCTGATCAGCTCTTTCATCGCTGATTTTTCTTCAGGGGGAATAATGGTCCGGACATCAGACTTTCCCAGGCTTTCCTGCGTCATAATTCTGGAACTAGTAATAAAATGAGCATTGCTTCACTATATTAAAAAAGTATTTAATCAGATATCTTTCTCAGAGAACCTTATTGTTCCATCGGGGCAGATGATCTCAAATCTTGCCCCTTCATTGAAAACACCAGTCTCTTCGATCATGATACCGGTGATGGAGAGTATTTCACGTGAAAGAAATAATCCCTGGCCGGTATTCTTTCCATACTGATACTGGAATATCTTTTTCTTTTCGTCTGACTCTATACCTGATCCATCGTCTTCGCAGATGATTCGGAAGGTCCCGTTATCTCTCTCAAACCTGATACATATCTTTGAGATCTTCCCACCATATCTGACTGCATTCTCTATGAGATTTGAAAAGACCTTTTCAATGAGGGGATCTGCATATATTTCCAGATCTTCAGGAATCTGGTTTTCCAGATGAACATGATGTAATGAAGTATGCTTCAGGGATTTCGAGACAAGATTCTTGCAGTTATGCCATATCGGGGATTTTATTCCGATCTCCTGATATTCCTTGGTGAATTTCACCGTATTGACTGTCTGTCCAAGAATTCCCACGGCTTTGTCAATATAAGACCATGCCAGATCAGGATTTTCTTCCCGGTCCATGGTCGCCAGCTCCAGATATCCCTGTAGTGAGTTGAGCTGATTTAAGAGGTCATGCCTGGTGATACTTGCCATCAGTTGTAGTTTCTTATTTGCATTCCCAAGCGCCGTCTCAACCATCCGTCTCTCATGGTTCTCGACTGAGAGGTCATGGTTACTTTTTTGTAATTCTTCAAGGGTCTTCTGCATCTGGTCATTCAGATAATGAAGTTTCTCCTGGGCTACCTGCAGATCTGAATTGTTCTTAATCGCCACCTCATAGGTTGAGAGGAGAATGTTTATGATCTGCAGACGGGTGGCGGTAATGGTATATGATCGATCAGAAAAGATTACATTCAGTGGTGTTGGTCGATCATTCGGGTCTGGTTTATTAATGGCTTGCAGAATGCTTGCAATGCGGGTGTGGATAACTTCGGGTGTGTAGGGTTTGATGATAAAATTATCTGCGCCAGCTTCCAGACCCTTGATGACATCCACCGGATTGAAAAGATGGGTGACCAGTATGACTGGTATATCTGATGTCGCAGGATCATTTTTTATTGCTGAACAGAGTTCATACCCGTCCATTTCAGGCATCATGACATCAGTCAGTATAAGATAGGGTCGGCTTTTGCTAATAGAGATGAGCGCCTCCTTCCCGTTGGTAGCAATGGTTACCGGATAGCCCTCTTTTTCGAGGACATAACGCAGATACTCGCCTTGTGTCCGGTTATCCTCTACCACGAGTATGGGAACCGATGAGTTTTGAACCATTTCAGCCATATCTATCCTGAAATCAGACCATTCCGGTCACAGACTATGATCATGATTGCATTATTATTGTGTACTAATAGATGCAACCCTGTATGAACTTTAGGATTTATGCTAATAATCCTTTCACCGTCCTGACCAGTTCACTTCGTTCAAATGTACCTTTCAGAATGTACGCATTAGCCCCTGATGAGAGCCCGTGCTCCCGATCTTCCCGTGAATCAAGTGCGGTGACCAGAACAACCGGCAGATGGGAGAGCCGTTCATCATTACGAATCTTCTCGGTGAGGGAAAAACCGTTCATCCTGGGCATATCCACATCAGAGACAACGATATCCACCTCTTCTTCTAGAAGTATGCTGAAAGCCTCCATCCCGTCACTGGCAGTTGTCACCTGAAATCCGGCATTCTCAAGGGTCCTGCGTAAGAGTGCCCGGGAATTTACCGAGTCTTCAACAATAAGGACCTTTCCGGAGGTCTTTCTTGGCGGCAGGGGGGCAGGTGCCTGGCCTGATAACCGAAGCCCTTCCTGGATCAGTTCGGGAGGGTCAAGGACCAGTGCAAGTTTTCCATCTCCAAGGACGGCAGCTCCTGTAATCTTCTTTACTCTGCGTAATTGTGTTCCAAGCGGGCGTACAACAATCTCCTGAACCTGTATTACTTCATCTACGGCGTATGCAATTTTTCCTGCACCATACGCAACAATCAGTACCGGGATCTCTTTGGATGGGTCATCTGTCCCGAAATCCAAAACCTTCAACGCTTCTGACAATCTGATTATCGGGAGCATCTCTCCCTTATAGTGGATCATCTGTCTGACGTTCTTTTTGCGCTCCTGATCCGGCGGCACCCTGATAACCTGGAGGATCTGTTGGACCGGTACGACATAATGCGATGTACCGCTCCTGATAACCAGTCCCCGCAGGGTTGCAAGTCGGATCGGGAGAATGAGTGAGAAAGTAGTTCCTTTCCCTTTTTCAGAAGTAACCAGGACCTCTCCTCCCATACGGGTGATGGTATCTTCGACGATGGCAAGACCAAGGCCCCGTCCGGAGAGGTCGGTGATCATCGGACTGGTGGTAAGACCTGACTTAAAAATGAGCCAGATTGCCTCATCATCATCAATGGTGGTTCCTTCTTCATCGGAGAGCAGCCCTTTTTCAATGGCCGTCTTTTTGATTTTTTCACGGTCAACTCCCCTGCCATCATCAGAGAGGGTAATTTCAACTTTACTACCAGAATGAGCAGTAATTTTAATCCGGATCTGACCCCGTGGCGGTTTTCCGAGCGCTTCCCGTTCATCAGGATATTCAATGCCATGATCAACACTGTTATTGATAAGATGCATCAGGGGAACTTTCAGCATATCCAGTAGACGACGGTCCATCTCTATCTCGCCACCCTCGGTCTTGAGATCAACTTCTTTTCCAAGACCCCGTGAACTCTCACGCACCTGTCCGGATATCGGGATAAGAATGCTTGACACGGGGACAAGAACCGCATCATGGATAAGATCAGCGATCTCGGTCGTGCTGGCTTCAAGGGCTGACCGGTCAAGGTCGGTTGCATGAATATGTGCAGCTAGGTCATGCTGCAGGTTGGTTACAAACTCCCGGTCATATTCCAGAAAATCACAGACCCGTTCAAGAAATAACAAGAGTTCTGGCGGAAGGGATGTCCGGTTCAACCCGTACATGGCATCCCTGATAAGATGCATATCATTAAACACAAGGCTGTGATTCCATCTCCAGAGAGAAAATCTGCTTATCATCTCCTCAAGTTCCTGCATCCGGTGAGTAAGAAAGAGGCGTGTCGAGAGGAGATTATCAGATCCGATAATCAGACGATCAAGTTTTTTCGCCGCTATCCGGACGGTGCCGGAATCGGATGCAGGAGGGCCATGGTAGGTATCACTCCCATACTGTGCATATGAATGAAGGGCTGGTTTTACTTCAAGAAATGTACTGGGGGCAGCAAATGCAGCCGGATCAGGATTCAAAGGAATAACCGGCTTTTTCTCTTCACTTCCCGACCCCCGAACCGAGGAGGCCTGAAAAAAAGGTCCCTCTTCAGTCTGAACGGGAACTGATTCATCACTCTTTTCTGTCGGCTTTCGTTCTGCAAGTGATGCCCGTAGTCTTTGGATGACATCAACCGGCTGTGGACTTTTTCTCTCTCCTTCTGAGAGGAAGTTTCTGATACTTTTTACCGCATCATGAAAGAGATCAAACTCTGCTGCAGAGGCAAAAAACTCCTCTCTCTTCATTAAGGAGAAGATATTCTCCAGATTCAGACAAACCGATTCTATCTCACGCAGATTCACCGCCCGGGCTGCACCTTTCAGACTGTGTGTCTTTCTGAACACTTCTTCTATGAGGAAAGGTTCAGGATGATCCTCAGCCTGCTCCAGCTTTATCAGTCCGTCAGTAATACCGGTGAGCAGTTCTTCTGCATCCTCCCGGAATGTTGCCAGGAGGATTGCATAAAACTCATCATCTGAATCTGTCATGAAGGAGGTTATACCTGGTACTGGAGAGTAATCTTCTTAAGTTTGATACCCAGTTCATGCAAGTCTTCTGCGGTTTTTTCTGCTTTATGGGTGATTTCGAGATTCTTTTGTGCAGCATTCCTGATGTTTTCAATCGCTTCTGATATCTGGTCCATACCGGCTACCTGGTCCTGTATGGATGTGGTAATCTCAATCGCCTCATGTGAAGAATCTGCAATTGACCTCGTCAACACTTCAATGGCTTTTCGTGCATCAGTTGTCAGCCTGACTGCATCAGCAACTGTATTTGATCCACGCTCGGCTGATACCACGGTGGATGAAACCCCACGCTGGATATCGGTCAGGATAGTTCTGATCGTACCGGTTGCCTGCTTTGACTGCTGGGCGAGATTATGAATTTCATGAGCAACCACAGCGAACCCTTTCCCAAAGTCTCCGGCCTTTGCTGCTTCTATGGAGGCATTTACGGCAAGAAGGTTGGACTGCTCTGAAATGTCAGTGACGGTTGCGATAATCTCTCCGATAGCCTGGCTCTGCTCGGAAAGTTTCACAACATTCATACTGATCATGTCCATCTGGCGCTGGATATGATTCATTCCGTCAAGGATCTCCTGAACCGACTGCTGACCTGTCTCTGAAACCTCGATGGCCTTCATCGCCTTTTCTGACATTGACTTTGTTTTCAGGTTGACAAGATCGGTCTTCTTTCTGACCGTCTCTACCGTGTCAGAAGTTTCATTAACGGTATTTGCCGTCTGACTGCTTGCAGAAGAGAGCTGGGATGTGACGGTCAGAATTTCGCTGGATGCAACTGACAGCACTGATACCCCCTCAAAGAGTTCCTCGGTTATCAGTTTCATGAGTCGTGAGAGTTCGATACCGATGGTGTTTAGTGCATCCCGATATGCCACAAATTCCCCTGCAACCGGGATCTTCTCATCAAACCGTGCGGTAAAGTCACCAGAGGCATAACAGCCTGCAAGACGCATGGCTTCATTGACCGGTTCTGTAATCGTCTCAAGGGTTTTATTAAATCCGGCAATAATTCTCCGGTATCCGCCACGGAACGCCTTCTCATCACCACGTATGGAGAGATCTCCGGCCCGTGCTGCATCAGTAAGTTTTATAGTCTCTTTATGCAGGTGATCAAAGGACTCAACCAGGAGCTGCAGGGATGGACGGATCTGGTCCAGTTCATCGACCGGCCCGGTAAACTCCTGGATGTATTCACCATTTGCAATCTTGACAATATTTCCAACAACATTTATCTGTAAGTCATCGGCAAATTCGTCCATCGTGGTAGCCATGATACCGATCTCATCCTTTCTTTTGATGTTCAGTCTGGCTGATAAATGACCATTTCTGAGTTCTTTGATCATGACGACGACCTGCTGGAGGGGGCCTGCAATTGACTGTCCAAAGAGGATGGCTATGACAGCACCGATGACGATGGATGCTATAACAATGGCAAGGATGGTATTTCTGATAGTGTTAATCGGACCATCAAAATCTGACATTTCCGCCCGCGATACAATGTACCAGTCAAGGGGCTCAAAATAGGTATATGCATCTAGGATAGTAGTTCCGTTTACCTGATGGATGATGGCCCCTTCCTTCTTCTCCATCATCTCCTTGACATATTCCATGTCAGACCAGTTTACATTTTCAAGCGTCGGATGGACAAGGACCATTCCATTCCCGTCAAGAACGTACATGTATCCATTCTTACCGACTACCGTATCACGGATACTCTTTTTTACGACATCTAGGGTCTGTTCTTCCTCAGTCCCGACAAATAAAACCCCGATGACCGTGCCGTTCCGGTCCCTGATCGGCTCATATACAGTCACATAATTGACTCCGAACAGATCACGTCTGCCATAATAGGTTTCACCCTGCTTTACCGCGACTTCATAGACATTATCAGTCAGGTGGGTCCCGACTGCACGTTCCCCATCGGTCCCTTTGACATTTGTGGATATTCTGACGGCGTACGTGTTATTATAGACCTGAAAGACCGTTGCCGCTCCGCCGACCAGATCCCTGACCCCGTCTACAATCTCAAAATTATCATTGACAACAAACTGTTTTCCGTTTTTGTCAATAAGGGTCATATTATTATTGATAATTTCGGGCGTCCCTTTCGCGTAAAAGTTCTGCCGCAGCACATTCAGGTCACTGTTAACTTTATTCCTCGTAAGTTTGTAGACATCATTGGTCCATCCTTTCATATCCTGGACCTGTGTTTCGAGCAAAGTTTCAATCTGCTCGTTAATTACATTGACAGAACTGGAATATGATATCAGTCCCAGGAGTAATGTCGGGATAATTGCAAGAAATAGTGATATTACAAGAATTTTAGTTCCAACTTTCATATCCGAAAAGAACTGGATCATACTGCCTCCTTTTTGCGGCGGACTGTTCCATGGTTCATACTGTACCATTCCTGATACGAGTAAATATTACCCGTGATGTGATCTGTGTCAGGTTTCTGTGTCATCGATTATCATCCTGGGATCCGTCAATAATGCCTGTACATTCAGTACATGAAGGGAATCGATAGTTCCACAAATGTAGTTCTGCCATGCTGTTTGTTCTCTCCTGACTGTCCTGACAATATCTCCGGTCTTGAGTGTGCCAATACCGGTTATCTGATCTGCCAGGAGCCCGAAGGTAAGATTTCCGTCGGTTAGGACAATAACCCGGTTCAGATCGGTCAGTCCCTTCTCTGGTATGGAGAGCAGAGCCCTGAGATCTACAAGTGAGATGATCTCACCCCTGACAGAACATATCCCTGCTATAAAATCGGGTGTCCCGGGGACCGGGGTGATCTCTGATGTCTGGATCACCTCCCTGATGTATTTCATGTCCACTGCATACTCCTGGTACATCAGGTTAAACCGGATCACCTCGATTACCGGAGGCCGTTTCACCTCTTCTTTTGGTAATGCAAGTTGCTCTGCACGCTCTTTCAACACCCGGTCAATTTCCTGGTAATCGCGCACTGATGAAACCGGGGGGGTATCATCACCACCCGTGTGGTCAGAAAGAATGTCAATAAGCCTTGTTTGGCCAATTAATCCATAATCCAGGAATTCAATGAGATCAAAAATGACTATCAGGTCTGATCTGATGATCCGAATCCCGGGAATGATTGTCTGCAGATGTTCATTCATAAACCGGTCTTCAGGTTCCAGATCCCCACCCTGAATAACATATGTCTCATCTACCCAGAGAGCAACATTTTCAAGTCCTTTTCTGACGATAATGAGATTATCTGAAGGGAGGGGAGGGCGCTCTTTATATCCGAACAGTTCCCGTATCGAATAGACCTCTAATATCTCTCCATGAAGGTTAATCGTGCCGGCTTTTCCTTTCCCATTCCTGTTTTCTGTGTTGATACTCACCATCCTGATCATGAAGATTGCATCTGTAAACGGTATCCCGCATCTGATATGCCTGATAGAAAAGAACAGGTAATGATCCATGG
>NZ_JAIWNS010000088.1 GCF_020216685.1 Methanospirillum hungatei
CCCTCAAAGACAAGATACGGGCGACCCCCGACATCAAGTGCTACCTCAGCCTTTGACTCATCCATGGGAACGATGACACTGGCAAATCGCTGAATACCTCTTCCCTCACCAAGAGCCTGTGCGAAGACCTGTCCAAGAACGATACCAGTATCCTCTATGGTGTGATGAGGGCCGGTCTTAAGATCTCCGATAGCCTGGATATCCAGATCAAATCTGCCATGTCTCGTGAATGAATCAAGCATATGATCAAAAAAAGGAATTCCGGTATGAATTGTTCCCCTGCCAGAGCCGTCAAGTGAAAAACGAACCGTGATATCTGTTTCTTTAGTCGTTCTCTTTATTTCTGCAGTTCTCATCCTGCTGCCTCCAACGCCTCTTGAAGTGTTATCTTCCCTGAATAAAGAGCAGAGCCAAGGACCACGCCTGCTGCATCGGCTTCTTTCAGAATTTTTATGTCCGACGATGAGGTAATACCACCTGCCACAACAACAGGAACACTCACGGTGCTTAAAAGATCACGAACCGGTTTTGGATCAATTCCATTGCACAGGCCCTCGACACTGACATTGGTATACAGTAATGAACCAGCCCCCTTCCTGATAAACAGGTCAGCCCACTCAAGAAAGTCACCTGCCGGACGTTCCCACCCATGAGTCACCATCTCTCCTGCCCTTGCATCAACTCCTGCCATAATCCGGTCACTTCCATATTCTTCAGAAAGGATGGTAAGACATTCCGGATCCTCAGCAGCAAAAGTTGAGATGATGATACGATCAACCCCGCAATCAAGCCAGGAACGGGCATCGTCAAGGGATCGAATCCCTCCACCCAGCTGGGTTTCAACACCAGTCCGGATAATGACGTCTGTTATCTTTTCAGCATTCAGTTTGGAAGATCCGAACGCCCCATCAAGATTTACGATATGAAGGGCTTCTGCTCCCTGGTTTATCCATGATTCTGCGCATAAAAGGGGATCGCCATAGCCGGTAGCGGTCTCCCGTTTCCCCTGAACGAGCTGAACACACCGGCCACCCAGGATATCAACTGCCGGAAAGACAATCATTTTTTTCACCTGATTAAGCGCTCAATATTCATTACCAGAATATCCCGTGCACCTGCCTGCTTCAGGCGGTTTATGAGCTGGTAAACCTTCTCCTCGTCAACCACCGCATGAACAGCAACCATATCGGCAGAAGACGCCACATCCATTATGGTAGGTCCACCCATTCCAGGGATAATGGTCCTGATATCATCAAGAGAACTGCGTATTACATTCATCATCAGATAACATTTCCCCCGGGCATTCAATACACTCTCAAGTGCCAGATGAATCTCATCAATCTTTTCTTTTTTATCAATACATGACCGGGGGTTTGCAATAAGATATGTACTTGTTTCCAGAACAGTATCGATAATTTTTAAGTGATTCTGACGAAGAGTTGAACCAGAACTTGAAATATCAACGATTGCATCAGATATCCCAAGAGACGGAGTAGCTTCACAAGCCCCCCCGACCGGAACTATAATCGGTGTTATACCGGCTTTTTTAAAATATTTCCTGGTAATTGCAGGAAATTCTGTTGATACCCGCTTCCCATCCAGATCTTTGGGGGAATTCAGATTTGAATTCTCCGGGACTGCAAGAACAACAGAAGCAGATCCAAATCCCAAATTAAGGAGCTCCGTCACTGCGGAACCTCGTTCCACAACCATATCGTGGCCGGTAATCCCAAGATCTGCAACACCAGACGCGACATATTCAGGGATGTCAATCGGACGTGCATATAGGATTTCCACGTGTTGATCACGGGTCCGGGCGATCAGGGTCCGATCACCACTATCAATAATCCCAAGACCGGATTTTTCGATTAATTCCCTGATTGGAACAGATATCCGGCCTTTGTTCGGGATGGCAATACGGACATGAAAAACAGGAGTCCGATCTGAGATCGGAGAAGAATTTTTTGTCATTAAAATGTCTTTAATTCGCCTCTGATTACCCGTTCTGTAACAGAGGTGATGTTTTCAAGACCGAAGTCAATGATCTCATAAACATCTTTTTCAATATCTTTTACGGTAAAGGACGGCTTTGGAATTATCTGTGCACTTGCTACCAGCGGCTGGTCAATAGGTACACCAATCTGTGAGAGAAGCCGCACCTGTATCTCTGCAATCCCATCGACTTTCTCTACACAGGTGTGTGCCAGTTCATTTGAAAGGAGATTGTATATCTTTCCGATATGGTTAATCGGGTTTTTCCCACTGGTAGCTTCCATGCTCATCGGGCGGTGCGGAGTGATAAGACCATTTGCACGGTTTCCTCTTCCCACG
Source organism: Methanospirillum hungatei (assembly GCF_020216685.1). GTDB lineage: Archaea > Halobacteriota > Methanomicrobia > Methanomicrobiales > Methanospirillaceae > Methanospirillum > Methanospirillum hungatei_B. The sequence continues at coordinate 2,332 of NZ_JAIWNS010000088.1, forward strand.
GACCCATCATCACCCATTTCTGCTGAAGTTCCGGTTACCGTCAGAAACAGACTGCACTCAATATCGCAATCTGCAGTATTTACAAAGACTTCTACTTTTTTATCAGTACAGGTTTTTGCTACTTTCAGTGCTTCCTCTGCTAATTTCTCACGGTAGTTTACATAATCAGAGAGGGATGAGACATAGCGGTCAACCATGGCACAACAGATAGTAAGCTTAATAGTGTTACCCTGGCGGAGCCCCATGATCTTAATATCAGTTCCATAAACCGGATATTTGGGACGGAGCGTGGTATCTATGTATGAAGAGATCTCCCGTATGCATTTTTCTATGTCAGAGAATGGGGCATACGAAACCCCGAATGATGTATCGTTTGCGCGTGGAATCTGTCCTGCTTCAGGTTTAAAGACGTCCCGAAGATCGGTTGATCCGGTACCAAGACGGCAGTCCATGATTAAATGCTGGTCAAGATTCAGTTCAGGAAGGATTGTCCGAAGGTAGTCTTTGGCTGCTTTTAATGCAACGGTATCTGCGGCGATCTTTTCACCATTGAATTCCTTGGTGGCACGACCATCAAGAAGAACAAATATAGGCTTGATGATCTTTCCACCGCCAAATGTCGGCATTGATTCTCCTGCAACTATCTCACCCTGATCGGTATTGTGGTGAAGAACTCCGCCAAACTGGTCAATATAGGTATTACACAAGGCACGGCTGACTGCCTCTGCTATTCCATCTGCAATACTGTCAGGATGACCAAGACATTTCCTCTCGACCAGTTCAATCTGTTGATCCTGAACCGGGATCTGGTTCAGCATTTCAATTGCGATATTTCTGCTCATCAAAGACCTCTGTACGATTTAAATCAGAAAGATATACCAAGGACAGGTACAGAATACTGTACAAATTCGGTGAGATTGGAATAAGAGATTACCGATAGATTTCTCCATGATCCTCCTCAACCGAACAGAAATCCTAGGTCCAGAATATGAAAAATACACAAGACAACACGGATAATACCTGTAAAGCGTTATGGGAATTTCCACCTGTTCCCCCTGATAATTTTTTCTCCATGATGAATTCCTATACCAATGGCGCAAGACTTCTCTGCCTGATTGGTGCATCGGTCAGATTAGGTATATTTGATGCCTTGGAAGACTGGAAAACTGAAAAAGATTTGGAAGAGATAATTCAATATCCACATCCGGTAACTGATTTCTTCCAGAGTTTAATAAAAACCGGTCTCGTAGAGTATGAAAACGGAATGATACGAAACACGCCGGTTGCATCAACTTATCTCACCCGTCAATCTCCATATTTTCAGGGTGCATATCTCGATAAGTCTATTCAGCATCTCCAAGACCTCTGGATACCTCTTTCTGATATTCTGACATCCGGCCCGAAAATATTTGATGAAGAAAAGTTCTTTGCTGATATATCATTGCCTTCTATGGCGCAGAATGCACTGTGTGGACGGCTTCAGGAAGTAGTGAATGGAGTAACATTACTCCCCTCTTTTATGGACATGAAAAAAATGATAGATCTTGGTGGTGGACATGGCCTGTATGCAATCGCACTTGCATGTAAAAACCCGAACCTCACCGCAATAATATTTGATTTACCCGGAGTTGTTCCACTGGCATCCGGATATATTGAAAAATACCATCTTGAAGGAAGGGTTCAGGCAATAGGAGGGAATTTTTTTTCTGATCCGATTGGCCGGGATTATGATTTAATTCTTTCATCATCTAACCCAAGCGGGAAAAGTCCTGATATGGTAGGAAAAATCTCCGATGCCTTGAAAACAGGAGGATTTTTTGTGAGTATTCAGCCAGGTGATGAGAATGCGCCCTATGATTCACTTCATGAACTTGAATTTTTTCTCTGGACATTTGACACAGTCACGCTGCCAAAGAAAACATGGAGTAAGAATAAAAAATTCCTGACAGATGAATACCGATCTGCGTTACAAGAAAATGGACTTACCATCAGATCAGTTACCAGGGTTTCTGATCCCTATATCCGGGATTATGGAGTAACCATGCTGATTGCACAAAAAGTTGGGTAAAATGAGGTAATCAGGACCGGATTTCCAAAATATGAGAGGGTATCATCAGTTCAAATCGTGCGCCTTCTCCGGGGACTCCATTTTCCTGAATGGTAATCTCAAAGACGGATAAAATTTTTTCGGCTAAAAATAATCCATATCCGCTCCCCTTTCCAAACCCAAGATCAAATATCCTGGTTTTTTGTTGCTGGACAATACCACAACCGTCATCCTGGATAATAAGCTTCCCCCCGTCACCGACTGGTTCCAGAGAGATGTGAACTTTGGTAGCGCCGGTTGCATGTTCCGGAATATTTACCAGAATTTTCTCAAGTGCAAGCCTGAAGTTTTTGTCTGCATACAATAGAGAGTTCCCGGTATCAATGAAGACCTGGATTGGATCCATCACAATTTCATTCAGAGCTTCTTTTATGATATCTGACAGGGATATCCAGGAGAATTCAAGCATTCCGATCTTCTGATATTCACGAGTGAAGATTAACCGGTCACGAATCTTTTCAGCAGCATTCTGCTCTTTCTGGGTAAAATCAATCAATGTGGGATCAGTAATCAAATCAGTTGAAAGTTCAAGATATCCGAGTATTGCGGTCAGTTGATTTAAAATATCATGTCGGATTTTTGAATTTAACGTATTCCAGATTTCTGACCCTTTGTATAATAAGGCCCATTCAATCGGAAGCGAACTAATCCATAAATAGCTGAGTGCTTTTTGGGGCCGTCCTGCATCATCATATGAAACGGAACAGTACTCCTCAACCCACCGATAATATGCCCCGGCGCGGATTCTGTACCTGAGCTCAATGCCAGGCCTCTTCTGCAGTATGGCCCCGCCCATTTTTCTGGAAACCAGATCCTGATCTTCCTTGTAGATATGGGAAAGAATGTCAGTCTCCCCACCTGATGCATTCACCAGAATGCCATATTTTACATTATTAGAAGAAATGGTTTTTATTTTCCAGATATCCGAATTATTACGTTCAAACGCAATAACCGGTGCGGCATGAAATAGGTCATCCGGTGAGGTTGTACTGGTCATCTTATAACCGCTATTTCTCTTTCAGGATGGTAATATACTTTGACACAAGAGGCAGGTATTCTCATCATGCCTGTAGTTCAGATGCTATCGCATCACGAATCGGTTCCCATGAGATTCTGCCGACTGGAATTACCTTGCCCTGAAGTAATATCATGGGGATTGCAGGATGATCACGTTCATATATCTCTCTGATATAGTCCGGAACTCCATCATCTAGCAGAGTAAGTTTAAGAGTAACTCCCTCTCCAAATTCTTTTATAACTTCACTTTTCAAAGCCTCAAACGCCTCTACCAGACTACTTGAAGGGGCACATGAAGAGAGACCGCAGGTTCTGTTCTCATCGCAGGGAAAAGGGGAGCATTCAGAATCTGAATAACCGACGATCTCAAGTGTTGCAGATGCTGTCACGGGAATTAATGTCTGCAGAATAGAATAAGAGGATATTGGTTCGAAGTCTATTGGAGAAAGATCTCAAACCTCTCTTTTCCTGCCTTACAGATGGGGCACTTTTCAGGCGGATTATTCCGAGCACAGAGATACCCGCAGACTTTACAGCGATATACCGGAAAAGTAAGACCCCTGGCCTGGGCTGATGATGAAGACTGTTTCATCCGTTCAGAAACAGGGGGTCGCCGTTCCGGAACAGCCGGAGCCGGAAGATTCTTTGAAGCAATCGTATCTGAAACATAGAGGCCGCAAAAGCATGCCCCATACTCACTTAGGTCATCGTCACGGTAATCGCAGGGGCAGATAATGTCAAGATCAGATTCCTTATCTCCGAGAGAGAGTCTGCATGGACATGATTCGTACCCATACCTGTCGGCATTGATCAACAGCCCTTCAACCAGCCCTCTGGTGAATACCGCATCGGGATTAAGGTTATATCCGCTCTTTTTCGCTTCCTGCATAAGTTCATTATGCCTTTTATCAAGTGAGCTCTCTGAAATTTCCGGTGTCATGACGAAAGCGCCTCTCGTATCTCATCAAGCCTGCTTCCCACAATCACCTTGTCATTATTGATGACCAACGTCGGAAATGATCCACGTGGATTTACTTTCTCCATCTCTTTGAGTATCTCATCCATCTCACTTCGACTGAGTTGATCAACATACAGATAATCGTAGGCTACTTTTAATTCGTCGAGAAGTTTTCTGGTCTGTTTACAATGAATACACGTAGAAAGGGCATACAGCATTATTGGTCCCTTATCAATCCCCTCAACATGGACAGGAGTTATCGCCATAGATCTGGTATCTGTTCTCTTTCGCAATAAAAGGGCAGGGGATATGGTGGTAAGCGTATTACTTCTTACCTGAAATCATACTGTCGGATAAAATACCAGTGATCGGCCAGTTTTTTCTTGAGATCAGTGACCATCTTAATTACAATCGGAAAGGCCTCATCAGATACTGCTTTCTCTAAGACTTCCCGATATATTTCCGGCTCTCGAATAGCAGATATATCCAGACCAGCCATAGCAGCAATAAGCCCAAGGTTCGTGTACGGGAGGCCTCCTTCAACACTGTATCCTCCTTCAAGGACAGCAATAATTCTCCCATAACAGATAGAATCGGCAAGAATGCACATCTCCTGCATAAGACCTGCATACCCCTGCGCGGTAAGTGCAAGTCCGGTAAGGGGATCAGTGAAATGATTATCCTGACCTGCAGAAATAGCAATGGCATCTGGCATGTACTCATCAGCCAGAGGAAGAATGATCTCCTCGAGAAGGTACCGATAGACTTTATCTGAACTCCCGGCAGGAATTGGCAGATTTATATTATACCCTTTTCCGTCACCAATGCCGATATCCTCAAATCGTCCGGAACCGGGATAAAAGGGGTATTGGTGGACGGAACAAAAAAGGACGGAAGGATCATCATAGAAGATCTCTTCAGTTCCATTTCCATGATGTGCATCCCAATCAAGGACCATAATCCTCCTCAGGCCCCTCTGCTGAAGATGGCGTACCATTATGGCAACATTATTGAGATAACAAAAACCTGCCCCATGTGAACGGCCTGCATGATGACCGGGCGGGCGGCACAGGACAAAAGAATTCCTTACCTCCTGGTTCAGGACTGCATCTGCACCGGTTATTGCTCCCCCTGCTGCGAGAAGTGCATCATGAATCAATCCTTTAGGTACATAGGTATCTGCATCAATTATCGCACCGGTCACTGATGCTTCTTCAAGAAATTGCAGATATTCCTTTGTATGGACCAAGAGCACATCATCTCTCATCGCCGGCTTTGGAGTCAGGAGACGTATCTGAGGGAGATCAAAAATTCCCTCCTCTTCAAGCTGGTCAAGAGTGTATGATAAGCGTTCACGTCGTTCTGGGTGTGATGAACTCTGTTCATGTGTCAGATATGATGGAGCATACACGATACCGCACGTCATAATGCCTCCACTGAAATCCCAGGAGCTATCGCAAGGACCAGATCAGTAATTTTTGCGGTGACTCTCCAACCTCTCACCACATCATACGAAGAAAAGTATAGGACCTCAATTTCTTCGATATCTTCTTCAGGTGCCCCTTCCTTTCTTGCAATATCCCTGACGAGTTCAGTTACATACGAGAGCAGATGCTCTTCATCTCTCGTATCTTTATAGGGGTAGGTTATCCCGTTTAAAGTCAGCCTTTTCCGCTCCGAATCAACATGTATGTGTACTTCAAGACTTACTTTTGACACTGCAGCACCGACAGCATTGGCAGATGCGGCATGCTCAGGCACTATCCCGACAGTTTGTGCGCGTTCTGCAATATCTGAAAGAAGATAATGAGCCAGGTACCCGGTTCCGATGAGAAATTCGGGATGATATTCTTTTACCGCAGAAGCGATCGTTTCCAGATACCGGTGAACAACATTCTGAGCCGTTGTATGGTCAAGTACTTCAGATCTCTCTGCATCACCAATTCTTGCTCCCATAACATTCAAAGCATCCGTCAGGGTCGGTTCACCTCCTCCAAACGAACGGGATGAACCCGCCCTGAAGGGACAGAGATCTGATCGTATACATGAATCGCCACCAAAGGGGATACTCATAGCTGATACTGCCTGAATCATCGTCTTCGCGCCTTCCAAAACAACCGTCTCGAAGATAGGTTTTCCATCCTTTAATGGAACCAGTTCAGTTGTTGTTCCCCCGATATCAATCACCAGGCAGTTTTCATGTTTGGTCAGGTAATATGCTCCGTTTGCAACAGTGGCAGGACTAGAATGAAAAAGCAGCATCGAGTTATCAAGTGCACGGGCAGGTGAAGTCAGCCCTCCGGTTGATGTGACAAAAAAGAAATCAGGATTAACCCGCTGAATCTGTCTGATAAGAGATGCGACTTTTCCCTTTATCCTGGCATTCAATTTTGTAGTATGTATTCGAGCGGGAAAATTTAACGCCCCGATGGGATAACTGAGCGCTATCTGTTCATCAGAATAAAACTGTGATACAATATCATATACCTGTTTTTCCAATGCATCATTCCGGACAGAAAATTTCCCGGCAATCGCTATAGCCCGTGCATGCTGCCCCTTCATGATTTTTTTTATCTCTTCAGGATCGATTGGTTCTACGATATCTCCGCGATGTGAAACCGATCCTTTTACCGCACCAGGATATACCAGACCTGGTCCCGGTATAGTTATTGTCCGGATGTCTGCGGGATGGCCGGTGATAATCTCATTGAGTGGTTGAGAAGTGCTGATGGCAAGGCGCCCGTATGAGGAAATTTTCTTGAGGGCATTGTCCAGCCCGTCGGTATTTGGTACTTTATAGGTATTGATTTGAGAATCTATGACAGCAATATCAGTATTTGTCCCTCCGATATCTATCCCGGTAAACATGATTGCTCACGGGGTTTTAGATTCCCAACATATATCAGATGATGCATATACACTTCAGATAAATTTTCAAAAAGCAAGGGCAATTCTCATGATCACCGGCTGTCTGGAAGGGGAAACATTACTAAAAAAAGGAGTTGCCGCAGTCTTTTTCAATCCAAAAACCCGGTTCATTACAAAATTTTACGTGACCAACTATCGGCTTATAATAAAAAACCAGAAAAACCAGCTTATAAAATTATCCTATGAACTCATTCATGAGATTTACGTTGAAAATAACACCTACGTGTGCATCAGGTGTAATACTCCCATGCGGTTTTTTGATGGAAAGGAAGAGTATGTCAGAATTTTCATGCACGGATTAAAGCGCAAGGAAGGGGGCGGCCTGAAAGTACTTGATGATCCGAAATGGCCGAATTATTGGAAAAAATTTATTAATACACAGGTTTTGCAGTATCAGTCAGAAATTGCCTCAAAAAAGCAATCCATGCAGTCAGAAGAAGATGAACTCCTTCTTATTGAAGGTGTTACCAGGTCAAAAGAAGGGCTTGATCAGTTTGAGATTGTGAAAACCAGGGAGAAGATGCAGGTCAGGTTTGATAATTATTATTATGAATCCTGCATGGTATATGCAACAAATAACCGGCTTATCGTGAAAATAAAATCTGGTGATTATATCATAATTCCCTACTCTGTTATCTATACCTCAGAGCTGGATCCGG
>NZ_JAIWNS010000089.1 GCF_020216685.1 Methanospirillum hungatei
GTGGTGAAATTTCTATTACCTTCTCTTTTCCCCAGGAGGTTGAAGGATTTGAGAGTGAAATTTCGAAGATGTTTATTAAGCGCATATCAAAATCAGGAGAGGAATATCCGGAAAAATTGCAGGAACGGTGGAATGAAGAATGGAGCGAATTCTTCAGGAAGGTGACATCACAATTCAGAGAACATAAAGGAGCCGTAAGTCCGGATGAGATGCTTGAGATGCTTATTGAAATGAAGCACAGTCCGACAAAATATAATCTGTCCTCCTATGCAAAGCAGGGGTGGGATCGTGCGTGTGGTCTGGCAGTGGAGCGATTCGGATATGACAACTCAGATCTTTTTTTGTTCATGAATTTTCTTCTGCATGAATATGAAGAGATGAAGACCCGTTCTATGGCAGAACCTGACCCGGCAAGGCAGGAGGCATATCGAGGGTCAGAAATGGCCTACAGCGCAATACTATCCTACATCAACCACCACACCAAAGTCAGGTAACAGTGAAGATAAATACTCTTCAGGATATTCTGGTTATGGATCCTGAACAGGATGCCATGATGATCATTGCATCACTTATGGCAGTCTCTGCACGGACAGCACCAAAAGGAAAGGGTGTTGACACTATTGTAACCCGGATTGTTACCGGAAATGATATGGATCGGATTGCAGTTGAGATGATTGCAATCGGGAATAAAACAGGTCTGCCTCCATTTCCCCGTGATGCACAAAACATACGGGATAGTAAGGTATGCGTTCTTATCGGGTGTAAAGGGGCAGAGGACCTTGGACTTAATTGTGGTGGGTGTGGATATCAGACCTGTAAGGAGATGCGCGAGAAGGCATCTCATCATCCTGTCCAGTCTCTCTTTACCGGTCCGAATTGCGTGATAAGAATGGCCGATCTCGGTATCGCAGTCTGCTCCGCAGCGAAAACAGCACAGATACATAATGCAGACAACCGGATTCTCTTCACTGCCGGAGTTGCTGCATTATCACTCCACCTGCTTCCTGATTGTACGTGCGCTTATGGGATCCCGCTCTCAGTTACCGGGAAGAATATTTTCTTTGATAGGAGGCCGGTTACATGACCATCCTGAAGATCAGGGGGGGAGACCTGGACCTGGTTGAGTATGACTTTACGTCATTTCATCCTGGCGAGAATATGAATACCTGTGGTTTTGAAAAATCCTATTCACTCTCGCCTGTTCAAACTCCTGTCAGAACACAGGCACCTGGCCGGATACATCTGACCGTTCTGGATATGAATCGGTTTGCACCCGGACAACCGGGAGGCGGGGGTATTGGATTTGCTATTGATGTTTTTGCCGAAGTGGAAGTCAGGTGCATTGAGAAAGGTTTTGAGATCAATTATTCAAGACCTGCGATCATCAAACATTTCCTTTTAGTATATTCCAAAACAGTTGGATATACCGGAGGATTTTCAGTTACTGCGAAAGACCATGATTATAAACATGTAGGACTTGGCTCCACGAGTACTATCCTCACCGCTTTATCAGCTGCTGTAAACAGGGCTCTAGGAGATCCATTAACCCTTGACCAACTCCGAATACTCATCGGAAACAATTATGTCGAAGAGACAGAAGGCGGAATGATTGCCTACGGATTTGAGACCGGTGTAGGTCCAGCAGTGAGCGGGAGAGGAGGAATGGCTATCCTTGGAGATAATCTGACGGTTGTACATCAGCATATTTTTGCTAAAGGAAAAAATGTTCACATAGTCATCCCCCCAAGTTCGATCTCTTCAGCAGGAGAAGAGGAATTTTCCCTGCTTATGAACAAGGCCCGTTCACTTGATTATAGGGACCGTGAACTGAAGGCATATATTGTTATGATGGACTTTATTCCCGCACTCAATCAGGATGATTTGAAAAAAATGGGCGACTCTATGTGGGAGATGGAGTTCAGGGGATCAAAAAGGGCTGAAATTGAGCATCACTCCTTTGAATTATATCAGTATATGCATAAGCTCAGAAAAGCCGGGCTTGAATTTATCGGTATGAGTTCAGTCGGGCCATCAATAGCAGTAATCACTGATATGTCACGTGAAAAACTCTCATCCATACTCACTCCATTGCAACTTGAAATTGCCGTCAGTACACAAGTGAATAACACAGGTCTTGTTTTTCTCTAAAGAAAACCAATCAAATATAGAATTTTTTACCTTCTGGTGACGAATATTCATGGATATTAAACCTCTCGGCTGCTATATTTCAGGAGGACTTATCTGGTTTTCTCCGGTAATAAACCGGGTATTACGCCTGACGATACCATTTTTACTGACTGGAGCTCTGATTGGAGTACTTTTCTGGCTGTATGATGACACGACCGCTCTTCAGCTGGGTGGTCTGTTATTACTGTATTTTGTTCCTCCGGCAGGCAAAGAGAGTATTATTCCTGCAGGTATCGCCCTTGGGTTTCCCTTTCAGATCATGTGTCTGTCTATAGTCTGGGTAGATATCGCCTGTTGTCTGTTCATGATATGGAATTTTGAACTGATTTGTAATATTCCGTACTTAGGAAATATGATCAGGTATCTTATAAGAAAAGGGGAATTATATCTTGGAAAACACCGATGGCTTGAGCAACTTTATTTTATTGGTCTGATTTTTTTTGTGTTCTTTCCACTACAGGGCACCGGCTCTGTGAGTGGTTCAGTCATTGGGAAGATGATTGGACTTAAAACAATTGAAATTTTTGCAGCTATTGCGATAGGTTCGTTTTTGTCCAGCTTTCTTATCGGCTATTCAGTATACGCCCTGCATGAATATCTGGATGTAAATGTCTGGTATGTTCTTGCAGCGGTTATTTTTATTATTATCGTCTTACCACTTTTATCATATGGATTTTATAAAACAAAAACCGGCAATATGGTATGTTCCTGGATCTCCGGATATGTTCATAAATGCAGAAAATCTTTTAAGAGATAATGGAAGTACCACCTGCATACCTGATCAGAATCATTTTTTCTGTAATGAGACACGGATTCATATCGCACCCTTTAACTTGTCTCGGGTAAACCTTGGATCCGACAAACCCTTTACGTAGGAGTCTTTTTCTGATGCATGAATATGGAATTGCCTATGATATCGTTGTCACATCAAGAAAAGCTGCCCTTGATAACAATGCAACGTCGATAACCCACATCTATGTGGATGTCGGAGAACTTTCAATAATCAATCCTGATCAGGTGGAGTTTCTGTTTTCCACCATTGTGGAAGATGATCCCCTGTTTAAAGATGCAAAACTGACATGTACGAAAGTTGCACCACAGACACGATGTTCATGCGGATATGTCGGGAGTGAAATTTTTGTCTGTCCGGAATGTGGTCAACTCCCGGAGATTGAAAAAGGAAAAGAAGTAGTTGTTACACGAATCGAAGTCGAGGCTGATTAAATGAAAATATCATTAATGCATGGAGCAGGAGGAGAGGTCATGGGTGAAGTCGTTGACCTCTTCTCAAAAATCACCAATACGAATGCCGGAGGGATAGGTCTTGAAGCACTTGACGACGGGGCAGTTATTCCCATAGGAGGCAGGCAGGTAGTCTTCACCACCGATTCCCATGTAGTACGGCCCCTCTTTTTCCCAGGTGGCGATATCGGGCGGATATCAGTCTGCGGGACGATAAATGATATCGCGATGATGGGTGGGAGACCTCTCGCGATTTCCTGTGGACTCATCATCGAAGAAGGATTCGATTTTGATACATTATCCAAAATTGTTGACTCCATGGATAAAGCCCTTTCAGAGGAAAATGTATCCCTGGTTACCGGTGACACCAAGGTAATGGAGAAGGGGGCATTGGATCAGATTGCAATAAATACTGCTGGTATAGGTGTTGCGGAGACTATTGTCAGAGACAATGGACTCAGACCTGGTGATGCCATCATTGTATCAGGTACACTCGGGGATCATGGATTTGCTGTTCTTGCAAGCAGAGAAGAGTTTGATTTTGCAGATCAGATTATTTCAGATGTTGCTCCTCTATCAGGAATGGTCCACGCAGCCATGAATGCAGGAACCATTCATGCCATGAAAGACCCGACACGGGGCGGATTTGCAAGTGCCATCAATGAAATGGCGAAAAAATCAAAGGTCATGATCCGCATTTTTGAAGAGGAAGTTCCGATCCGATCATCAGTCCGAGCTGCATCACAGTTGCTTGGTATCGATCCGCTTGAAGTGGCGAATGAAGGGAAAGTAGTCATGGGAGTTCCGGCAGATGACGCAGAAACCATCCTGAAAGTGCTGAAGGGACACAGATATGGAAAAGATGCAGCAATTATCGGAACTGTTCAGGAAGGAAACGGAGTAATTATGGAGACGGCAGCCGGGGGCGAGCGGTTTATTGAAACACCCATGGGTGATCCGGTTCCGCGTGTCTGCTAAAAAAATTATTTTCTTTTTATAAAAATACCCAGTCCGATAACCAGACTAAGGAGAACCAGAACAACCGGTATTGGTGTCTCCTGTCCTTTCTGCTCATTGCTTCCATATCGGGGGGGCATTCCAAAAGCCTTTGCAGAGACATCAGATAGTGATATCACCTCTGCGGTATCTGCGGTAATGGTCACTTTTTCTGCAGCTTTAAAACTGTAGGGATATACTTTCAGATATATTTCCGATACTGAATCTGAAATTGTGACCGTTTCAGGTACCGTGCCCATCTCTTCATTCACTTTTACACTGGCACCATCCTGGGATGTTTTATATTCAAAAACCAGATCAGTATTTCCGGATACCTGGATTGTTATTGGCGTTTTATTGGTTGAGATCATAAAGAGTCCTGGATTGTCCCGTGAGACCTCTGCCTGAGCAGAAATACCAGAAATCTTTTCAGCTTTATCAGGGGCCGGAGTTGCTGTTGGTTTCACCGTCTCTTTCATTTCTGTTTCTGTAGCTGCAACAGTAACTTCTTGTTTTTCTATTGGACCAGTGAGATGATATTGATCTTTCTCTTCCGAAACTATTGAGTATTTACCGATAAAACCATCATAATCGGTGAAAGATACCTCATACGTCCCAGGTTCTGAAATCGGGAGTTCATATTTTACCCTGCCTCCAGTAACCGGGATAGATTCAGGACCAAAGATTGTCTTATGATCCTTCGCCACTTCCATCTGAATCGCATTTTCCTTATATCCTGATATTTTTGCTTCTATATTGAGTGTTTTTTCAAACTCCTGCCAGGTAGGTGACGTGAAGGTTATCAGATCTGACCGGTCAATTATTTTTACAACTCTGATTGAACGTGAACCAGCGGAGAAATCCCTCTGTGACTGAGATAGGCCTTCTACTTTATAATTTCCTTTTTCAAGACCGTCGGTCTTAAAAGTCACATTAAATGTAGTTTCGCCTTTCTCAGTAATCTGAATTGATTGCCTCTCAATCTCTATGGGAACATTTAATGAATGGGAAAAAATAATGTCAATTTTATCAGGAGGGGGAGTATTCGTTGATCCCGTTACAAGTATGGGTTCTCCTACCTTAACCTGGGCAGGTGCATCAATGGACAGATAATATGCACTGACTGGCCCACATATCAGGATGAGGAGGACCAGTGTAATTACTGATTGAACATAGCGAAGATTCATATGTTGTCCTCTTGTCGGCTTGGTCAATATGGTGGAACTCTCGAACCTAATATATTGTTGGTCGGGTAATGAATACCCATCTGTTTACTCACCGGTGCACATGAAAGAGGAGGAGTATGATAATTATTCCTTATCTGAAATGAAAAATCCAGGTGAGGCAGCAACGTTCAGACTTCATAGACTCAGGATCATTTATGAAACCAATAAAAAACCCTGAAGAACCATTGGCAATCTGGTCAGGTCAGGACTATATTGCAGGAGAAATTCATCCCAGCGTGACTGCGATCATTCGTTCCGGAGGATGTTCGTGGAACAGGTGTAAAATATGTCAATACCGTCATGAACGATTCTCCGGCATCGAAAGGGATGAGCTTTCCCGGCTGATGTATGCACAGATACAACGCCTGAAAGAGCAGATTGAGCAGGTAAATCCGCAGGTTGTGAAGGTGTATACCTCTGGGAGTTTCTTTGATCCCATGGAGGTCCCAGAAGAGATTCAGGAACATCTCATTGAACTGGTCAAAGGGAAAACGCTGATTGTTGAGTCACGATGTGACTATATTGAGGCAGAACAGATCTCCCGGCATGTATCTCATATAAAGGAAGGAGGAGAAGAAGGAAATATTTATGTCGCTATCGGTCTTGAAACAACTTCGGATAAAATCAGGGAGAAATGTATTGACAAAGGCCTGCAATATTCAGACTACCTCAAAACTTCAGAAATAATTCATAAAGCAGGTGGAAAAGTAAAGACCTATCTCCTTCATAAACCACCGTACCTGACGGAACGGGAAGCATATGATGACATGATCACATCAATCCAGGATATCATGCCATTTACTGACCTCATCTCCATGAATCCCTGTACGGTGCAAAGAAACACGCACCTAGAAACATTGTGGAAGCGACAAGCCTACCGCCCACCATATCTCTGGAGTGTCGCATCAATCCTTGCCCAATCACCGGCACACGTGACCTGTGATCCCATCGGCGGAGGACAAGCGAGAGGACCGCATAACTGTGGATCATGCGATGGGATGATACTGGACGCAATAAAGGATTATAATCTGAATGCAGATCGGGAGCTTATGCAATCAGTTATGGAGATGGAATGCACCTGTAAAAATGAATGGGAATATGTAATGAATCAGGAACACCCCTGGTCCATGCCTCTTACCAGATAACTCATTTTTTCTGTAACTGATGGAGTTGATCAAGGAGCATCGGGAAGAAAGCTCCTGCATCACTTACAACGCCGATCGCCTGAGAGGTACCCCGATCCATCAGTTTGGTAAGTGTTGACGGATTTATATCAACGCAAACGGTCATAACATATGATGGGAGACAGTTCCCGACTGCTATCGAATGCAGCATCGTTGCAATCATGAGGACCATCCCGATTTCAGGGACATATCGTCTCATCTCATCCTGGGCAACCATCGCATCGGTAATGACATCAGGAAGGGGCCCATCATCCCGAATAGAGCCAGCAAGGACATAGGGAACATTCCTTTTTATGCATTCATACATGATTCCTGATCCCAAAATCCCTGTTTCTACCGCTTTTCTAATTGAACCGGCTCGCATGATTTCACTAATAGCATAAAGATGATTTTTATGCCCGGCAGAAACCAGTTCACCTGACCGGATATTCATACCAAGAGAAGTACCGAATAAATTATACTCAATATCATGAGTGGCAAGGGCATTCCCGGCAAAGAGAATATCAATATACCCTTCTCTGAACATGGATGCACAGGCTTCGTCAGCGCCGGTATGAATGATTGCAGGCCCTCCTACCAGAGCTACCTTTAACCCTTTTTTATGGGTGTCGATAATTTCCCTGGCAATTTTCCGGATGGTTGTCTCAGTCGGACGTTCTGAAGAGATAACTCCGCCCATGAATTCAAACTCCTCATGAGAACGGGAACGCTCCGGAGGTTTTATCTTCACACCATGCTCACCGATGACGACGAGATCTCCTTTCTGAAGTTTTGACATTGGTGTGGCTCTTGCTGATTTTTTATCAGGTGAGACAACTATAAGGCAATCCATCTCGATATTTTCAACCGGAATCCACTCATTGCCGATGCGAATCTGCGTCGGGTAATTCGTTGTTGAATAAAAACCCTTGGGGACTATCCGGTTTCCTTCAGCCGGAACCAGAGTTACATCTTCTGAATCTACCAGCCGTGCCCCATGCCGGTGAAGGGTACTGATGATAGCATCTAGATTTCCGTTATCAGTTCCGGTAATAAGCACTCTGGCATAGCTGGTATCTGTTTTTCTTTTTCCGACAGAAAACTCCAGGATCTCAAAGTCTCCACCCATATCAAGGATGGAGTCAAGAACATGTTCCATGATCCCAGAGTCAATTATATGCCCGTCGAGTTCGATCTCCCGGGAATCAGTCATACCTGAGACGTTAGATCGTAGCCCTATAAGAGAGTTGGTTGAATGTCTTAAGATTTCATCCGCTCAATCATTATTTCTGCTCTCTTCAGATCCTCCGGCGTGTTGATGTTTAAAGTCAGGAGAGGATCAGGGATAATTATCTGGATCTCTTCCTGTTCTTCATCGATCATGCTCCCGGTAAGGATGTTCATACCAACCGGTATACCTGGAATCGTATCAGAACTCGTCTTTTTTGGATCAGGGGCCCATACTGAACAAGCCGGTCTGCCTGATTCGTGAAATTGTTCAATAACGTTGCGTATATGATCTGCAGTAATACCTGGAAGGTCTGCACATATGGTCAGAAATGGACCGGAGATAGATAATTCATCGACTGCCTGGCATATGTCCTGCACATAGCCTTTCCCGTCTGTACATATCCACGGAATGTCATGCATTCTGCAATAATTTGTTGTGTAAGGAGTCAAGGGAGAGACAATGACCATCGGTTCCAGATCTGCTTTTTCTACCGCATTCAGAACAAATGACAACAGGGGTTTATCATGAATTCTGGTCAGGGCTTTTTCACCCATTCCAAGCCGGGATGCCCTGCCACCTGCCATTATGAGTGCAAACATGCGGAAATCTTCTCCAGTACCTCAATAAAGCGATCATTTTCTTCTTTCGTTCGGATAGCAATCCGAATACTTGTTGAGAGACCAAAAGAGCTGCAGTCACGGACCAGTATATCATTTTTGAAAAAGAGATCGGTGATATACCCAGAAGGCCGGCCTGTCTCTATGAGAAGATAATTGGCACTTGCTTTTGAACAAGACCAGCCTACTGTGGTGATGCTCTCCATCAACCGGGTTTTCTCTTTTTCTATCATCTCTCGTGAGTATTCCAGATCATGATATTTTGAAAAAGCAGAGAGAACTACCTTTTCAGCAAAGGCATTGACCGTCCAGGGGGGGCGCATAACCTCCATGGATGCAATAAGATCCGGATCACCGATCCCGTATCCAAATCTGATTCCAGGGATTGCAAAACTTTTCGTTAATGATCGGAGAACAAATAATCGAGGATCTCTGATATCTGATACAGACTGGGATGGATCTGATAGGTCGATAAATGCTTCATCAATGCAGAGTATCTGATCAGATCTTTTCATAGAGAACCGGGAGATTATCTCCTGCTTTGGTATGAGGACTCCGGTGGGATTATCCGGGTTACAGATGAATGAAAGAGAAGATTCTAGTTCAGTTTTTGCTGATTGTGCCCCGGTGAGTCGTGCAGACAATTCATATTCAGCAAACGTATGTTCAGGAACAAAATAGGCCCTGTTCTTATCCAGCACGGTGTGACATAATGTTCTGATTACCTCAACCGAACCATTTCCTACGGTGATGTTGTCTGGTTTACACCCATGATGACGGGCAATTACCTCTTTTAATACCAGGTACTCATCATCAGGGTACCGGGTCAGTGCGTCTTCAGGTATGGAAAGATCTAATTTTGGGGGATATGGATTAATGTTTGCACTGAAATCAAGAATTTCTCTTGTATTTCCTGCAATATATTTTGCTCTGCCCCCATGAACAGCACGAAGTTCAGATTTGTATCTCATCTGACAGCTCTTTCCTATTCATGAACACCTGATTGTTTACAGCTATCTATTTTCACTCAGGAATAAATCGAAACCTTTATGTATTTATGAATTGTATTCTGTGTATCTCGTTGTGTCTGACTTTTGTCACCTCTATGTCAGACGTGTGACAGACATATGACCGACAGATGTCAGATCATGAGGCTTATGTATGAAGCGAATCACCATCCGGTTGCCTGAACAGCAGATAACGCTGCTGGAGAAGATGGTTGAGGCGGGTGAATTTCCCACCGTCTCCGAGGCTATCAGGGATGCTGTACGTATGCTCATCGAAAAGCGGGCGACCAGAGTGCTCGCTGACAGTGATCAACTGTCATTTTAGACGTGAGGGGGATAAAAGTATGCAGAGTATCATCAATGCCGCAGTCATCAACGCGGAACGAGAAAAAGAACTCAAGAATATATCGCAGAACTATGATGATGATATCGATGGACAACCACGAATCGTCATCATTGGATGCGGTGGGGCCGGAAACAATACCATAAACCGTCTTCATCATATGGGCGTCTCCGGCGCAGAGACGATTGCCATTAACACTGACAAACAGCATCTGGACATGATTCAGGCCGATAAGCGTATTCTTATCGGAAAGAGCCTGACAAAAGGACTTGGAGCAGGAGGTTATCCTGAGATCGGCAGAAAAGCTGCAGAAATGGCTCGTCCAACCTTAGAAAGTCTTCTTGAGTCCGTTGATCTCTGTTTTATCACTGCAGGTATGGGAGGGGGTACCGGAACCGGATCTGCTCCGGCAGTCGCGCAGATAGCAAAGGAACAGGGAGCCATTGTTGTCGGTATGGTTTCCTATCCGTTTGATGTTGAGAAGGCCAGACTGATTCGGGCTGAAGACGGACTTGAGGCCATGTCAAAGGCATGTGATTCAGTCATTCTTCTTGACAATAACCGGCTGAAGAGTTTTGTTCCAAACCTTCCACTTGCACAGTCTTTCTCAGTCATGGACCAGTTGATCGGTGAGACGGTAAAAGGAATTACTGAGACGATTACTGAACCGTCACTCATTAACATCGATTATGCTGATGTCAGGGCAATCATGAGCAAGGGTGGTGTCGCAACCATGCTCGTCGGAGAGTCAAAACAACAGAATAAAGCAGAATCCGTTGTTCGAGAGTGTCTCTCCAACCCGATGCTTGACATTGATTACCGCGGCGCAACCGGGGCATTGATCCACATCACCGGCGGGAGTGATCTGACGCTCATAGAATCCGAAGAGATCGCTTCCTCTCTGACCTATGAGCTAGATCCTCATGCCGATGTTATCTGGGGAGCCCGTATCCGTTCAGATATGGAAGGAAAAGTCCGCGTTCTTGCCATCATGACCGGCGTGAAAAATGGCGACACTATCGCCAAGCCAAAACAGCCCTACAAGGAAAAACTTGACAGAATAGAAGAACAGATCCGTTATCCGAAATCCCCTGACCTTGCGCGAATTAAACCCCGCTCAGTCACCGCAGCAATGGATTACGCAAGCGGACCTGACATCATGTGGATGTAAAACACACCTTTAAACAACTGCCATAGACCTCAATATTATAATTTTCTTTTTTTTCGTTTTCTCAAAAAAGCGGGATTTTGTAAACTTTTTAAGGGCCTGAACATACTGTAATACTATGACGGGCACTACATCAGTCAGAGGAGGAAATACCGGGAGACATTAATTATAAAAATGATGTTGTCTTCTTAATAGTAGAAGGTCACACAGGATCCCTTCGCGATTTTATGAACGATGGGTCTCTTGTTTCGGAGCCTTTTGGTATTGGGAGTCGAACATACGTGGATCGTGTAGCGAACAAGAACTGTAGTCGAACAGATGAATGTTATACCACTCGTTGCGGGTGGCAGGCATCCCTGACGGGAATCCTGAAGCGTTATCTATCTCTGATTCTGCCCGTTTTCACACGTCCTTTTGTACATACTACGTATTGCTCTTACGTATGTCCCATCTCTCGCACCGGTAGGGGATACCAGACGTGCCTTTTAATGCGAGGATTGGTTAACGATGTTGAATGAACTGATTGATAAAAGAAAAGTTACTATCTCGGGATCTGAAGATCACAAGACAAAAAGAAATGAGTACAATGCTCAGGCCAGCCAGTACGCCAGAGAGCGGAATACTCTGAACAATCAGACCCGTGAATGTGTTGAAGAAGCACAAAAGCACAAGGAACTCCGGGATCAGTTCAATAAGGAAGTTCAGGAACTTAAGGATAAGAGAAACGAGCTCAATGAACAGGCAAATGTCCTCTTTGGAGAGATCGATGCTTTCAAAAAGGAACATGGCGGTATAAAAAGCCGGAGTATCAAGGAACTTCACAAGCAGATTGAACACCTTGAGTTCAGACAACAGACCGAAGTGTTCACGACTGAAAAAGAACGTGAACTCATTGAAAAGATCAAAGCCCTGAAGGAACAGCTTCGTGAGCAGGAAGCTGAGATCGAACA
>NZ_JAIWNS010000090.1 GCF_020216685.1 Methanospirillum hungatei
ACCGCTTCAGCAAGTGTTGTTGCAAAGGGTGACAAGATGTACCTCCGTGGTACTGCAGAAGGCGACCCGTCCAAGGGTGTCGCAATCTGGATTCTTGGAAAGAACAAGGTTCTCTACGCAACTGAATCCGTGAACGATGACATGTCATTCGAGCACGAGATCAAGAGTGCAACAACCTCATCCCTCTATGCAGGACAGTACTTCGTCGTTGTCCAGCACCCGATGTACAACAACGAGTTTGATGTCTATCCAGACAACCCGCTCGAGCCACAGTACGTCTATGGTTCCTACCCGACCCGGAACTCCCAGGTATTCAAGCTTGGCGGATCCGGAGCACTTCAGGGAACTGACGCTGCTGAAGCACTTATCCAGGCAATCAACTCTCCAATGGTAGACGATACCTACACCAAGATGCAGTTCCTCGTTGAGGAGCCCAAGATCACCATCAACCCGATCGGTGAGCAGGCTGTAGGATCCAAGTTCGAGATCGCCGGAACCACCAATCTCATGTATGACGACAATGATCTGCTTGTCGAGGTAACTTCATCCTCATTCAAGCCGACCGACAAGTCACAGAGTGGTGAATTCAGCGGTGCAACCGGAACTGTCAAGGTCCAGCAGGGCACTGACGGTCTGAACAAGTGGGCATTCAATGTTGATGCAAGCACCTTCAAGCCGGATGAGTACATCGTCCGTGTCTCTGGTGTGACCACCAACACTGTCGAGACTGCACTCTTCAACGTTGTTGAGGCTGGAGCAATCCCGACCGTTGCACCAACTGTTGCACCAACAGAAGCACCGGTAGTCAATGAAACCCCGACTCCGGAGCCAACCACCGTTCCGCCAACCCCTGAACCAACCACCGTTCCACCAACCCCTGAGCCGACCCAGCAGTCCCCAGGATTTGGTGCACTGGTTGCCCTTGCAGGTCTTGGTGCAGTCGCATTCTTTGTAATGCGCCGGAACTAAACCAACTAACACCCACTTTTTTTCAAATCTGTATATCCAAATCCTACGGCCATAAATAGGATCAGGCTGTATATACCGGGTATGAGACTTACCGTCCGACTGGTGGATATTGCTGCACGGGGAATTCTCTTACATCATACTGATGCAAAATCGCTCGGAGTGCTTGCGGGTGACAGAATCGTCATCTCTTCTCCGGTTACGGGCAAGGCAACCGTAGATTATGTGGAGACAACTGGCACGCTCATCGACCAGGGCCGTATTGGCGTGTACCATCATACGAATGAGCAACTGACCCTGACCGAAAATGAGGTTGTCGAGGTCAGGGTTGCAGATCGTCCGGTTTCTCTTGATTATATAAAAAAGAAGATGGAAGGAGAGAAACTGACCCGTGAAGATATCAGGGCCATTGTTGCTGATATTGTTCAGGATACGCTCTCCCCGAGTGAAATTACCGCTTTTGTGGTAAGTTCCTATATCAATCAACTGGACATGGATGAGATTGAGTCACTTACCCGTGCCATGGTTGAGACCGGTGACCAGCTCTCATTCCATGCCGGACCAATCGTTGATAAACATTCAATCGGGGGAGTTCCTGGCAATAAGATATCACTCATTGTCGTTCCTATCATTGCTGCAAGCGGCCTTTTAATACCCAAGACCAGTTCACGGGCTATTACCGGAGCAGGAGGGACAGCAGATCTTATGGAGGTTCTAGCTCCGGTAGAGTTTAGTGCATCAGAAGTCCAGGAGATGACTATAAAGGCCGGTGGGGTGATCGTCTGGGGTGGTGCCACGAATATTGCACCTGCTGATGATAAGATCATCATTCAGGAGTACCCGTTTAAGATTGATCAGATCGGTCAGATGATTGCGAGTGTCATGGCAAAAAAATTTGCAGTAGGTGCAGATGTCGTTGCCATCGACATACCGGTCGGAAAATACTGCAAGGTGCATACCATAGAAGAAGGGAGAAAACTTGCACGGCAGTTCATTGATCTTGGAGAACGGCTCAACATGCGGGTTGAGTGTGCTCTGACATATGGTGATGCCCCGGTTGGCCGGGCGATAGGGCCAAAGCTTGAGATTAAGGAGGCACTCAGTGTTCTGGAGGGGAGCGATTCCCCCCGGTCACTTATTCAGAAGAGCTGTGTAATCGCCGGTATTGCGCTGGAACTTGCAGGAAAAGCAAACCGAGGTGAGGGGGCAAACCTGGCCCTTGAGATACTGCGGTCAGGAAAGGCACTCAAAAAATTCCTAGAGATCATCGCAGTCCAGGGTGGAACACCTGATGTAAGCTCGGAAAAAATTACCGTGGGAGAGCATTTCTACACGGTCCGTGCAGACAGCACCGGGTATGTTATTGATCTGAACAATCATTCCCTGATTACAATTGCACGGACCGCAGGTGCGCCAGCAGATCATGGAGCAGGGCTCTATCTTCATGCTAAACATGGCACCAGCCTCTCGAAAGGTGACCCCATCTTCACGATCTATGCAGACCGGAAATGGCGACTTGAAAAAGCAATTGAGGAAGCACGAAGACTCAGGCCGGTTATGGTTGAGGGTATGCTTATCGACCGTGTCCCAAATGTCAGAGAGTGGGTACCAGGCAGATCCAGAAATCTTGAATAACGGGTACGTATCCTTTTTTTATTGAACCACCAACACACTATATCAGGTATGCATTTTTCCGCTGTATGTATCGTCAGTCTCTGTCTGGTCCTGTCACTGTGCCTTGTTTCCGGCTCTTCGGTGATGGTTATTGTATTTGAGCAGTCTGACAGAACTGTGCTGATACCTGAAGCAATAATCTATGCAGATGGAAAAATTGCAGGAAAGACCGATGTGAACGGCGCATATAACCTGAGTTTTGAAGGACATCTGCCAAATATCAGGGTTGTAAAGGGGGGCTATACTGAATGGACCGGATCACCGGCAGAGAATGATACTGCGATTCTGGTTCCGCTTCTGGTCCGAAACAGCACGCTCCATGTGGAGGTATTTGATGCTGACACGCTCATACCTGTGCAGGATGCATATATCGTTGTGACCAGTGAGGATGGTTTCAGGCATGAGGCCCGTTCCGGGTTTGAAGGGAAGGCCTCTCTTGGTCTGCGGGCAGATCAGGTATACACCCTTGAGATCAATGCCCCGAATTTTCAGGCAACTCATGATACCGTTGTAACCGGGGGGGATTCAACAACAGTCCAGTATGCTCTTGTCCGAAATGACAGAATCTCAATTCGAGTACTGGATTCTGTGAGTTCATATCCGATTCAGTCAGCTCACATTGAGGCTGATGGGATAAAGATTGGGACAACGAATGATCGGGGGATCCTCATCTCAAATATTAGCAGAAATGTCGAACATATTTTTGATATCTCTGCCGACGGGTATGAGCCGTCCCATGTTTCCCGAACCATCTCGTTTGAGGATCAGGTGGTCGATTTTCCCCTGGTAAAGGCAAAATCCACTATTTTTGTGTCAGTGTATAACAGAGATCAAAAGCCCCTGTCCAATGCATCGGTTCAGATGGATGGGATCATGATTGGTGATACCAATGAATTTGGCAGGCTGATGATCCCGTCACTTGAGATAAGGCCTTATGAATTCATCGTGAACCGGGATGGCTATAAAAAAAATACCCTGACCTTTACTCCCGGGAAAGACACCGGTGAACTCGTAGTAGTCCTTGAAAGCGAGTTCATTGACCTTGAAGCGAAGGTCATTGATGCGTATGGCGCTCCGCTAGGGGAAGTGTCAGTGTTTCTTCTTGGAGATGCCCAGGAAACCCTGAATTCATGTGTGACGGATCTGAACGGAACATGCATGCTGGCAGCAATTGAAGGGAAAATGTATCGTATCAAAGCTGAAAAAGGGGGATACTATCCCAATTCAACATCTGCAAATACAGAAACGAACCCAAATACCATAGTGCTTCATAATCCGGCCACGGTCAGCACTGGTTCCTCTGCCCCCTTTCCCTTCATCCCTGTGGCAGCAGCATTGATTCTCCTTATTGCCGGTGCAGGCCTTTTTATGTTCTTCTCAAAAAGACAACGGCCTCGCAGAAGAAGTCACAGCAACCGAAGAAAATCGTTGTAAAAGAGACGGATCCAGTGGGAATCGAACCCACGTCTCCGGGTCCGAAGCCCGGTAGGATATCCGCTACCCTATGGATCCCCTCAGAATTACAATCCATAGGCTGATAATCTTTATTCTCCCACCTGTAGGATATGATCCTGTCATCGCAGTCAATTCGTGCCCGTCTCCAGTTATCTGCTGAAGAAGGAGGTATTATTATCAGGCCTTATGCAGAAGAGAGTCAGCAACCCGCCTCTTATGATCTGCGAGCATCAGAACCTTCTGTCATCCGGAGGAATATGATGACGCTTCTTGCAAGTAAGGAATGGGTTGAACTTCCTGTTGATATTGCAGCCACACTCCGGTGTCGTTCCTCATATGCACGGCGCGGAATTTTTATCAGTGGAGGGTTTGTCGATCCAGGCTTTCGCGGTCATCTCACCTTATGTCTGTATAATTGTGGAACAGAAGATGTATCAGTGCAGGAAGGCGACAGAATAGTGCAGATGGTCTTTCAACAGGTAGACGCACCTGGTGCCGGGTATTCTGGCAGGTATCAGGACAGTCATGGGGTGGTAACAGCACGATGATCAAGACCGAGCATAAATACATCGAAATACTTCGCATCCTCAAGGAACACCAGGAACCGATGGGTGCCAAACGTCTGTCTGAAATGCTGGCAGAACGTGGCTATGTGATGACAGACCGTGCGGTTCAGTATTATCTCCGGTATCTTGATACCCGGGGTTTTACTGAAAAGGTTGGTAATCAGGGACGGATTCTCACCCCATCCGGGATCATGGAGACTGATCGTGCTCTTGTAGACGATCGGATAGGGTTTGTTATATCAAAACTTGAACGGCTCGCCTTTAGAAGTACCTTTGATCCGGCGACCTCTACCGGGGATGTAGCATATAATCTCACCATTGTCCCTGATGAAATACTTGAGCCAGTAACACAGATGTTTGACAAAGTCAGGGATGCAGGATGTAGTTTCTTCTCCGGATATTCGGTAATCGACCGGGATCCACGGGTACCTTCCGGTCACACCGGTATTCTGACTGTCTGCAGCATTACCATGGACGGTGTTTTCCAGCATAATGGCATCCCGGTAAAGGTAGCCTATGGCGGGACAATTCTGATAGAGGATACAAAACCGGTTCGGTTTATGAATATTATCGGGTATCAGGGCTCAACGGTCGACTCTCTTCAGCTCTTCCTCGGAGCTGGCCTTACTTCTATCAATCAGTATATCAACACAGGCTCAGGAATATTGCTGGCAAATGTCAGGCAGATCCCGGGTGCTGCAGAAGAGCGCGGTCAAATGCTCATTCAGGAGATGCAGACCTGCGGGTTTCGGTTTCCCCTTATGATGGGAAAGGGGAGGATTTTCAATCTGCTCACCGATCCTCACCGAATTTCATTGGTGTCATATTCAGGCATGAATTCGATAGGTGCCGCCGTGGAAGCAGGCTATAAATTAAAGACAGAGATTGGTGCCGGTACAATCCCCTTTTCACGTGTCGTAGATCGGTAATTACTCACGTTCATCTCTTTTTTGTCCAAAGCGCTCATAAAGCTCCTGAACTCTGGTGACGGTCTTCAGACCTGAGAAGACGATAAGAACTGAAACACGGTTTGACTGTCTGGATGAGACCGGAATATCCCCTGCCCGCATCTCAAACCCCTCTATACTTTCATCTATCCATTTTCTTACGGCCATGTATCCTTTCATGGACAACTCTTCTTCCGGGCCTGATAACAGGATGAGGGCCTTTTTTGCGGTTGAAAAATCACAATATGATGAGATGTCGCGGAACACTGCCTTTTCTGCAAGTTTGACTATGCGGGCAGCCCGCTCCTGTCTCCCGACACGCGTTTCGCTTCGTTGCCTGAGAATGCCGATTCTCCCATATTCCGGGAGCTCTTCTTCTGCGAGGCCGATGGTGATGTATGACATGCCGGTGATGGTATTGAGTATCTCGCGGGAGTCCAGGACAGTCTGAGGAACACCCTTTTGTATCTCCCCTGCATGCACCAGTAACCGGATCCTTCGCGCAATATGCCGGTTAACAAGATCATATGGCTCGATACTTCTCTTTTCAGGTGTTCCAGGAATCCAGAACTTTTCAGTAATTCCGACGGACCGCTGCTCAAGGGTCGTTTCTGCAAGTTCTCCCCGTGCCTTGTCAAGCCAGAGCTGATTATCAAAGATGATGACTCCGTCAACCAGGGGCCGGATCATCTGCAGGTTCTTCATGGCCCTGATCAGACGTGATTCCCCCTCATCTTCTGTAGGGATGGTGACCAGGGCAAAGACAGGTTCAAACATTGTCTCCCTGATAATCGAGACGAGGTGTGGAACAAGACTGACCAGTCCTCCTCCAAGCCCTGCACATATCAGGACGGCATCGTGTATACCAACATCAAATCCTTTCAGTTTTGACTTTACTTCATCGATGGTAAATCTGGTGGTGAGTAATTCCGGGGCTTCGATATCATCCTTAGGAAAGTAAAATTTCGCCTCCTCTCCGATATGAGTAAAATGCTCAAGAACTTCAGGGTCATTGTCAACAGCAATGGCATGAAGGTCTGAACACCGTGCGGAGTGACCAGATGGCCGGATAATTGCGTCTGCTATCTTACTTCCTGCAGTCCCAAGCCCGAGAATCAGCAGTCTCATAGTGTTATATCACGCCCGTACTTGCTCACGAGGATCTGTGTATATGTATTCTGTTCATCTGATACAAGTGTTCCTGATTCCTGTAGGTGAGATATCCACATAATGTGCGATTATCTGAGAGAAACCGATGCGTTATCCAGAATATTGCAGTAAAATTTTCAATGACTGGGTCACTTTTATCTGATTTTCCCTCTTGACCGGCAAAAAATCTCAAAATATCCAATATCAAATGATAATATTTTTACCGGTATGGGTATTAATACAGAAATGAGGTGTTAACCTTGAGTTATGGAATAGAATTCGTTCCGGGAAACATTACCGTCAAGCAGGTAGTCAACTACTGTAAGCTTGCAGAATCGAAAGATATCGATTTTGCATGGATCACCAACCACTATAACAACCGCCACTGCTACCCGACCCTTGCCGCAATTGCACAGGAAACCACCACCCTGAAGATGGGTCCGGGAATTATGAACGCCTTCACCGACACTCCGGCTGCAATGGCTTCATTTGCATGTACCCTCAATGAGATCTCTGATGGCCGTGCAGTCATGGGTATCGGACCTGGTGACCTTTCAACCCTTCCAAAATTAGCCATCAACCCTGAGAAGCCGGTCGGTCGTCTCGAGGAGGCAGTTGTTCAGATGCGCAAACTCTGGGGCGGAGAAGAAGTAAAGAAGAGTGGGATGAAGTTCTTTGACTACGATGGCGCAAAGCTCACCGGTGTCAGCCTTCCTGGAAAGAAGGGAATTCCAGTCTATATCGGGGCCCAGGGACCAAAAGTTCTTGAACTTGCCGGAACCATCGGAGACGGCGCCCTGATTAACGCATCCAACCCGAAGGACTTTGACGTTGCCATCCCAATCATCAAGGCAGCCTGTGAGAAGGTAGGCAAGAAGGGCTTTGACATTGGTGCATACACTGCAATGTCTATCGACATGAATGAGAAGAAGGCACGGAACGCAGCAAAGATTGTTGCAGCTTTCATCGCCGCAGGATCACCAGAACCCCTCCTCCAGCGCCATGGACTCGACCTTGCTAAGGTTGCCAACATCAAGGCAGCACTTGCAAAGTTTGACTTTAAGACCGCAGGTGAGAATGTCGATGATGCAACCATTGACGCATTTACCATTGCAGGAAACCCGGACACTGTCAAGCAGAAGTGTGAGGACCTGTTAAAGTCTGGTGTTACCCAGATCATCTTTGGTTCACCACTTGGTCCGGATATGGTAAACTCCATCCGTCTTCTCGGCAAGTACGTCGTGTAACCATATACCATATCTTTTTTTTAAAAACCCTGAGCCGGTCATATTGTTAGATAATTCTTTGAGTCATTCATTTCTGGATCAGGGCAAAACTGATATCTTCATAGGGGATATTGGGAAGATGAAATGTTTCTGACCAGTCGCCATGAACACGATAGCGGATTTATTGAGTTCAGGACTGATTCTCTCACCGGCATGAGAGCACGCATCTGTCCGGAGCGCTTAAAACGCGGTATCGGAGTCCCTGATATTCCAGTTTATTCCTCGGAAGGGTGTCCCTTTTGTCAGGGTCTTGTAACTGAAGTAACGCCGGTATTTCCTGATGGTTCCCGTCTGATGATTGGTGAGAGTATAACATTCCCGAACCTCTATCCCTTCGCATCATATCATATTGTCACGGTGATGACCAGGGAGCACCAGCCCCGCTCCTTCACCCGTGATCAGATTCATGATGCGCTCATGGCCCAGATACAGATACTGGAAAACCGATCCGGATATGTCTCTATAAACTGGAATTTTCTCCCCTCCGCCGGTGCATCACTTCCTCACCCTCATCTCCAGGGTCTTGTTGATCCTGTTCCTGATACTCTTCCACTGAAGTATATTGAGGGTTCACGGGATTATTTTCAGAAGCATGCCCGGTCCTGGTGGTCTGATCTCTGTTCTTATGAAGCACCCTCGAAACGATTTCTGGATGGATTGAACCTTTTCTGGTATGCTCATCCTGTTCCGGTCGGAGAAAAGGAGATACGGTGTGTCCTTCCCGGTGTAACCGTGTCAGATTTTAAAAAATCGGTTCGTTTATTTTCTGATGATCTAGTCCGTGTTCTTGATTTCTATCAGGATATCGGTCATGGTGCCTGGAATTTATCAGTTTTCTTCGGGCAGGAGAATGAACGTGAGTTCTTTTCTGCATTTGCCATCCTCATAGCACGCATAAATCCCAATTCCCTTTCAACCTCTGATACGGCTTTCATGGAGAAACTTCACCTTGAACCGGTCATTCTGACTTTACCGGAAGATCTCGGTGGGCTCTGGCGTACGAATAATGGTGCGTAATAATCAGGGAAAAAAAGAACCCATGAGGGTGTTTTACTTTACTCTGGTTTGCTGATGAGGGTCTTCTTTGCAACCCGGGTTCCATCGTTCTTGTGTGGCTTGCGGATGACAGCGTCAGTTGCCTTTTCCATCTCGCGTGCTTCTTCACAGAGGAGCATTGCCTGGCGCATCATCTCGTGTGCTGATGCAACGATTGGGGTGTAGTTCTCAAAGCCCTTGGTCATGAAACAACCCTTGACATTAACACCGGCTACTGCCTGCGCGATTTCGTATGCTGCACGTGCCTTGGCATATGCATATGGGTTGCTGAATTCTCCTTCTACAGCCTTGTCTGATGTCATGACGAGCTTGGGGAGTGCAAGGTCCTTGCCCTTCTTTCCTGCTTTTACCTGGTCGATGACTTCATCGAGGGCAACCTGAAGTTTGCGGAATGCTCCGGTTACGGAGAGCACCTTGATAAGGTTTCCATTGTAGTCAGCCATTTCGATGGGGTCAAGGAATTCACGGCGTGCACCAATCATGGAGTCTCCCTTCATGATGATGTATCCAAATTCGCTTGCCTTGAGTGCTTCCCATTCTTCTTTCTTGGTGGTGATATCGTCGGTTATGACAACACATGGGATACCTGCAGCTGCAAGTGCCTCACGTGCGCCCTTTGGACCTGGGAGAACACCGTTTGGTGAGACGACGATACAGAAGTCCGGGCCCCATGCTTTCATGTTGGTAACAACACGGTCGATATCTTCAGGCTGAAGCTTGGTACCGGATGTTGCCATGAAGGTCTGCATGTCTTCACGGTCTGCACGCTCATCGAGGAGAAGTTCTGCCATTACGCCACTGGCAATATTTCCGAGTTTTGCAATTCCTACTTTTACAACCATACTACACCTTCGTGTGTTCAACGATACTTTGACAAAATATCATAATAAATATTGTGAAA
>NZ_JAIWNS010000091.1 GCF_020216685.1 Methanospirillum hungatei
AGGTATGCAGTTTGACCGCGGGTACATTTCACCCTACATGGTCACCGACCAGGAACGCCGGGTCGTTGAGTTTGAAGAACCATACATACTCATCACCGACCGGAAGATCTCAAGTCTGAAGACCTTAATCCCGGTTCTTGAGATGATCGCCCAGACCGGAAAGCCGCTCCTCATCATCGCAGACGATGTCGACGGAGAAGCCCAGACTGCCCTCATCCTGAACATCATCCGTGGCGCCATCAAGGTCTGTGCAGTCAAGGCACCAGAATTTGGAGATGTCAGAAAGGAAGTTCTCCAGGACATTGCAATCCTCACCGGCGGAACCGTCATCAGTGAGGAACGCAACCTTGCAATCGAGGATGTCACCCTTGACATGCTCGGACAGGCACGGACCGTCAAGGTTGACCAGGACAAGACCACCATCGTAGGCGGTAAGGGCAAGAAATCAGACATCGACACCCGGAAGAAACTGATCGAGTCCCAGCTGAACATTACCGAGAAGAAGTACGACAAGACCACTCTTCAGAACCGTCTTGCAAAACTCTCCGGTGGTGTCGCAGTCATCAAGGCAGGCGCAGCAACCGAGACTGAAGTCAAAGAGAAGAAGATGCGTATCGATGACGCACTCAACGCAACCAAGGCAGCAGTCGAGGAAGGCTATGTCGCCGGTGGTGGAGTAACCCTCTTCCGTGCAATCAAGGCACTTGAATCCATGAAGGCTGACCCTGAACAGATGATCGGTGTCAACATTGTAAAGCGTGCACTTGAAGAACCACTCCGCCAGATTGCAGACAATGCAGGTCGCGAGGGAGCCGAAGTCATCGCTATGATCAAGAGCAATGCAAGCGAGACCTACGGATACAATGCAAAGACTGACACCTATGAAGACCTTCTCCAGGCAGGAGTTCTTGACCCGACAAAGGTTGTCAGATCCGGTCTTCAGAATGCAGCATCCATTGCAGGAATGCTCCTGTCAACTGAAGCAGTTGTTGTCGATTTCGACGAAGAAAAAGATAAGACATCTGCAGCAATCATCATCTAATCTTTTTTTTTTAGATTCTGATCACATTTCACATTCTGAACTTTCTTTTCTCTCGTTCCTTTGTATTCGTAATATACATCACCCCAAAGAAGAGGGCGATACAAAAACACAGGACTGCAGCAATCACCAGTTTCCAGGCCATATCAGCAGATTCTGACGTAACGGCCATACCAACAAATATCAGACCGATGATGCATGCTCCGGTTATTTCAAACGCATATAAAAACCGTTCACCGAGCTGGACCATTGTGCTCAATTCTCCTGCAGATCAAATATTTTATACCCCTGATGACCGGATAAACGTTCCGTTTGTATCCATGAAGATCCAGAACGAGGTAAAGGGGGAGATATTCCGGGTATCTGAGAACCTGCCCTCTGCTCCACTGATGATAGCCGGATCGTACTGCTGTGTAGATACATTAAAGGGAAGAATGCTCACCCATGATGATTCATTCGGGGATAGAATGTCACGGGCCAAAATCTCTTTCAGAAAAGGTGAACCGACAAGATTCCATCCCTTTTCCACAGTTTTTGTACTGTTTGAGTTCATATTGAGAACAAGGGGTACAGATACCGGTGCATCAGAGTAAACCAGAAGTCCGTCCAGAGGTGCCGGAGAGATCTCAGGGTTTTGAGCAGTCCATCCATCTGCTCCTTTGTAAGTCCAGATGGTATGACCGTCGGTATTGACCTTTGAGAAGAGGTCACGGCATGTCTTTTGGGATCTGAGCGGTGCCGGTATTGAGATAAAGTTCCAGCCATGCACCAGTTGCAGCTCATGCAAAGTTGAATTTCCTGAACCCAGAGCCCGTCTCATCTCACGGGAACCGGTACCTGAATTAAATGCGATGAGGGTCTTTTGCAATGTCAGATCCTCAGCGGCCTTCATCGCAGCCGGAGCATTTAAAAGTCCGTATCCATAGTAAATATCTCTCCCGGTTCTGCCAAGGTCTGTTGCCGATGACTGAAGCAAAGAGCGGATTTCTGCTGACGTCAGCCCAGGATACCCGTTCTTTATAAGAGATGCAACCCCTGCAACCTCTGCAGCTGCAAATCCTGTCCCTGTGCCCCGGCAATAGGAGTTGTTCAGACATGGGGTGATAATATCCTCACCAGGTGCGACAAGTTCGTTATAAATCCCGTAATTGGAAAAATATGATAGCCCGTCTGTTTTTGCAACTGATCCAACGGATATTACATCAAAATGATCAGAAGGGTAATGCATGGAATTTGAATCCTCATCACCAGCCGGTGCGATGAGAAGAACCCCACGGTCCTTTGCATAGGCTATGGCCCGATCCTCAGCCCGTGACGATTCAGTCCCGCCATATCCCATCAGGATGATATCAGCACCGGCATCGGTTGCATGAGCGATTGCAAGAGCCGAACGGGATGCAGACATATCTTTTCCGGTTACCCCGATTCGTTCAGGGATTAAAACAAGTGAAGAATTGGTCGAATTCTGCGATACATTCCCTGCAATCAGGGAGATAATACCACAGAGAGCAGTCCCGTACCCATCCGCATCTTCAGGTCTGCTGTCCTGCCCTGCCCAGTCATATCCACGGTCAAAGGTGCCGGCATCCGGATGAGAGACATCTGCCCCGGTACTAATGACTGCAACTTTCAGGACCGATGAGTTAAGCCCCGACCGCCTGACCGCATCAACCCCGGTTCTGACAAGAGCCCACTGATCCGGAGAACTATTGGTTATCTGATCATCTTTGGTGACTGATCCTGATGTGCGCTGTGCATCCTGCTCAATCTCATGGACCCACGGCAGGTTTAACAGTTCATTTGTGATATATTCGGTCTCATTCGGGTCTGTATCGACCGTGACAAATCCGAGCAGAGGAGACCGGAGAGAATAGGTAACATTCTCTGGAAGCGGGACATCAGGTGGAACCGGTTCATAGCCACCAGTCTCATTTGGAGCTGCATAGACGATAAGACGCACCTCATCGCTCTCAGCGCCGGAAACCTGAATGAAGAGCCCACAAAATAGCAGAATACCAATGAACCCCATCATCACTGGTTTTATAAAGCATCCGCTCTTATTCAGGCACCTAAAGTTAAGCCCCACCATGTATACTGCCCGAGTACTTCAACATCTGTATCAGGGAGACAAAAACCCTCTGATTTGTCAGCAGCCAGGAAACAAAATTCCAGGCCGGTTCATATAGATCCACCACCCTTCTGACGGATATAATAACCGTGACGGAGAATAGGTTCCCAAACCCCCATTTATAATAGAAGGCCTGAATTCCTGAGTCCTTGGATCAAAGACCAAAACCGTAGTCCATGCATCGGTAAGCGGGGAGAGCAGATCCCGGGCAGTGATACTCTCCCGTCCCGGGACCCCGACCGGGTTCCACCCCTGATACAGTTGCTTTACCGTCTGGTTGGTCCCGGTTGTATCAAAATGCAGGTTAATACCAGTCTCCTGTTCTGAATATACCCATACCACATCCATCTGAAAGAGAGTGTCATTTGGGCGGACCACACTCCAGAACCCTCCTGCCGGATTATAGCGCCAGATGGAATGGCAGGCAGTATGAACCGGGTTGAAGATCTGTGCGGTTTCATTCCCCCTCGCAAGTGGATAGGGGATTGATACCATATTCCATCCAGGATAGAGGAGCACTTTTTCTGCTGCATCATACATCCGTGGCTCAAAATTGCACCCATTCATCACCGGATACCAGATATTCCCTGATGTATTCTCCGGTAGTGACAGGTTCGTTGCAAGCGGTATCCCACGCCCATATACGGGATCCCATGCATCAGGAGATGTGCCGGTCGCATTCAGAATTATCTTCCTGACTTCGCTCTCTTTCATACCCAAAGACCCGCTCATGACAAGAGCTGCAAGCCCTGCAATATGAGGGGCGGCTGCACTGGTCCCGGTAAAGACCGCATGCTGCATTGAACCGGTCAGAACCGTGATATGATCCGGCGCTACCAGATCCGGCTTATTTCGAAGCTCATAGACAGGGTACCTGATCAGTGCCGGTCCCCGGGAAGAATACTCCTGAACGGTGAGATTTTTCCCCCCAGGTGCCACAGCCCCCACCACCAGAGCCTGTTTTACTGCCTGCTGACCAAAAACAGAATCTTCAGGAGTGTAGGGATCTAATTCAACCGATCTGCCTGACAGGGGGAGGACATAGATCTCGAGCAGGGCATCCTCTGCCGCTGCCTGGACAACCTTCACCGTAAACTCCCGTGGCCGGTCGGCAGAATTTACAAACCTGACCCATTCCATGGGATCGTCATCTCCATCCTGAAGATTTACACTTCTTGCAATCTCCCGCCCCGAGTCATCATACAGGAAGAGATCATAATTGTTCGCCGAAGCGCCAAACCGATCGTCCCATTGGAGGATCACATGACCGGCAAGACCGGATGGAACGGTAAATTTCATGTCTTTTCCGGATGACCCCTGAAAATCCTGCCAGAGATACCCCTGATCCTCGTATCCGTGAAATGGAGCCTGATAATGCTCCTTTGCAAAGTTACCGGCTGCAGTAATATAGAGGACATTATACGAAAGGACCCGGTCGATAATATTCTGACTGATATACCCGTCCTCGAAAAATGGTTCCACATAGGTGATATCATCGCAAATAATGTTGCACCCATGGATAATCAGCTGGTCCAGGGCACGGACAAATTCTATCTGGCTTGATCCCCGGTCATGAAAGAGGAGTGTTGCATTCGGAGCAATATCATGGATGATCTGCAGCATGGCAAGTCCTTCGTCACCGCCGACGGTATCAGATAAGACCTCCACATCCGGGAGTTCTCCAAGGGCCTTCAGTTCTTTTAGGCCATCAACCCCGTCCGATATGACGCCGACTTTGACACCTTCACCGGACAATCCGGATATATTCCGAAATTCCCGTGTCTGAAGCAGATAATCGCCCTCAGTTGTTATTTTGGATGTCCGTGGAGGTATCTGAACAACAAGGGAGAGTATCCCCTCCTGCATGGCCAGACGGGTGATATTATCTGTCCGTATCCATCCTCCGATTCGGCCGTATACCGAATCCACAACCGGCGAAGAGAAATAATCCAAAAATGAGGACGGTGAAAAGGAAGGGGTTGTCTTTGCCGAGATACGGACCTCAATATCAGCATCCCGAATCCTCACTTCACCGGTCTTTTCCATGAGCGCCATCATATCTGCCCGTGACTGTCCGGGGGAGAGATAGGTATCATCAAGAAGCTGTAAAAGGTCGGTGGAGAGTTTTTTCTTCCATGAATTTTCAGGAACCAAAACTGGCGAAGGTTCATCCTGTATCATCTCAAATGACCCGGAACTGGCCGGGGGAATTACGGGCATGATCCTTTTAATCCCGCTCATCCCAGATAGAAGAGTCAGGTTTTCTGATGTTGCCCATCCGGTGACAAGATGATAGGATGTGTCCTCTGCCGGATGAGAAAGCAAAGGGAGGATTTTTTCACTTGTCTGATTCTTCTCAAGTTCCAGGAGGATATGAACTGACCACTCACCGGTCTCATTCCTGCGTATCTGCCCGTTCTTCTCCATGCTGTCTATGATGTCATCAGGCGACTGACCTGGCGGACAGGAGGCTTTATATAAGATCTGAAGAAGGTCGCTGGACAGGACATCGGATGCGGAGCTGTCGCTCACTGTGGCGTTATCTGCCGCCCCAAAACCGCATACCAAGAATAGTATGAGTAAGAGTATGAAGGGTATTGAAAAAACCGAATCCTTTTGCAAGAGCCCACCAGTGAGAAATAGGTTTACCTATGAATCATAAGAAGTCTTTCGCCATATATACCCTTATTTTACTAGGAGGGCAAACCTTGTGACATGGATGTTGAGGGTTATGCCCGCCGGAATCTGAAGAGAGGTAGGGCGTCCCAGGATATTATATCAGATCTTGCTGACCGTATTGTTGAGATAAAAGGGATCAGCAGAGAATATGCTCTTTCCTTTGCAAAGGCAGTCCTGGTCGAAGTGACCGCTACCTCTGACTTTACGAGTGACATTCTCACCTATGAAAAGGCCGGTGTCACCATGGGTGCCTTCGGAGTCGGTTCACGGGGGACCGGCGACTTTTATGCACACAGAAAGATTGCCGAGATCATCGGAAAATCAGGGGCCACTGTGGGAGTCGAAGATATGGATGATGCCGGGGTGGTTCAGGCGGGGGGTCAGTTTATTGTCTGCACCGTTGACGGGATGCATTCACGTCTCTCGGATTTTCCCTACCTTGCCGGGTTTCATGTGACCCGTGCGACCCTTCGTGACTGCTATGTGATGGGGGCACGGCCGGTCATGTTATTTTCAGACATTCATGTAGCCGATGACGGGGACGTTGCCAAGATCTTTGATTATACCGCAGGAGTGACGACGGTTGGAGAACTGACCGGGGTGCCTCTTGTCAGCGGATCAACCCTCCGGATAGGCGGGGATATGGTTATTGGTGACCGCATGACCGGATGTGTCGGGACCGTGGGGGTTGCAGACCACATCACCGCACGACGACAGGCTGCCCCTGGCGATCTGCTTCTTATGACCGAAGGTGCCGGAGGGGGAACCATTGCGACAACCGCCCTCTATTACGGGTATCAAGATGTGGTAGACCGGACTATCAACCTTACCTTCCTTCGTGCCGCGGATGCCATCCTGAAAAGTGACCTGCTTGGTTCCATTCATGCAATGACCGATGTAACGAACGGAGGACTCCGGGGAGATGTTCACGAGATGGCAAAGACTGCCGGTCTCCGGTTCATTGTGGAAGAGGAAGCGGTTCAGGGGCTTGTCGATCCAGATGTATACCGGATGCTGATGGACCTTGAGATCGATCCGCTCGGCGTGTCCATTGATGCCCTTCTGATCATCGCAGAGCCGGATGTCATCTCAAAGGCCAAGGCCCTGCTCTCTGATATCGGGGTTACATCATCAGTCATTGGCCGGGTCGAAGAGGGCCGGGCTGAGCCGGTACTTATGAGAAACGGAAAAGAAGAGGAGTTTAACCCACGGTTCAGAGAGGCGGCATATACTCCGCTCAAGAAACTGGTAGAGAAAGAGCAGCAGGACTTTGAATCTATGAAAAAGGAGGTTGACCGGGCTGCACAGGCCGCTATTGCCAAAAAGATGCGGGTGATAGAAAGACTCATGTCCTGATCTGTGCCTTACCATCATCCCCAATCACCCCGAATATACAGAGTACGGTCAGGAAAGACACGAATCTGTTATTTTTTATCATACATTTTTTTCCACAGTTAATTATCCTGCAGTCTTGAGACTTATGATGGATTACAACCAAGTACTACCCAGGTATACATGGCATATGTCCACCGGATAGAAGTCCAATATAAAACCGATCCCAGACTCAAGGTCAGAACCGATCGGATCCGTTCACTCGGGTTTCCCATTGATGAGCTTCATGTGATCGATATCTATACCATTTCTACGAATTCACATGACTTTACCCCTGAAGAACTGCGTGAGATCGGAACTCAGCTCATAAACCCGGTGGTGCAGACATGTACCATTGATACGGCCATAATTGCACACTTTGACACAGCCATTGAGGTCGGGTTTCTTCCAGGGGTGACCGATAACGTCGGAACAACCGCACGCCAGACCATCGAAGACTACACGAAACGAAAATTCGGGCCTGGAGAGGCGGTATACTCATCCCAGCTCTTCTTTGTCAGAGGAAGGCTTTCACCAGCAGCCATTGAAAATCTGGCAGCAACACTTGCAAATCCTCTTATCAACCGGGTTCATATAAAATCACGAGCAGAATACGGCACGAAAGGGATGGATCGAGTTGTCCCGGTTGTCAGCCTGCACGAACTCCCGACTGCTGAACCGGTAGACCTTGACGTGGACGACCAGGAACTTATCAGAATCGGAAAGGAAGGCATCACCGACCCTGAGACCGAACAGAGAAGAGGCCCGCTTGCACTTGATCTGATACAGATGCGTGCAATCCGTGACTATTTTCAAACTCAGGGGAGAAAACCGACCGATGTTGAGATAGAATCACTGGCCCAGACCTGGAGTGAGCATTGTAAACACACGATCTTTGCCTCACCAATGGACGATGATATGCCACGGGGGCTGTATAAAACCTGTATCCAGGCGGCTACCAATACCATACGGGCACAAAAGGGCGACAAAGACATCTGCCTCAGTGTCTTCTCTGACAATTCAGGGGCGATCATCTTTGACGACCACTATCTTGTCACCCATAAGGTCGAGACCCATAACTCTCCATCTGCACTTGATCCCTTTGGCGGAGCACTTACCGGTATTGTGGGGGTGAACCGGGACACCATCGGGTTTGGTCTGGGAGCAAAGCCCTGTATCAACATCTATGGGTTCTGTGTCGGCGATCCTGAGAGCAATCCGGCCCTCTATCGTGGAAAAAATAAGTCAAATCCGATCCTCTCTCCGCGACGGATTCTTGACGGAGTAGTGTCTGGTGTCGGTGTTGGCGGGAACTGTTCAGGCATCCCCACCCCCCAGGGATTTGTCTGTTTTGATGACCGGTATGTGGGAAAACCCCTGGTCTTTGCAGGAACGGTCGGCATAATGCCCAGAACTGACGGAACACGCAAGCTCTATGAGAAACAGGCACGCCCGGGAGATCATATTGTCATGATCGGCGGCAGGGTCGGGAAAGATGGTATTCATGGGGCAACGTTCTCCTCAGAGGCATTGGACCCGGGAAGTCCGGTCACCGCCGTCCAGATAGGAGATCCCATCACTCAGAAGAAATTGTCCGATGTTATCGTCAAAGAGGCCCGTGACCGGGGTCTGTATACCAGTATCACCGATAACGGCGCTGGCGGGATCTCCTGTTCGGTTGCAGAGATGGCAAAGGAATGTAACGGGTGTCATGTCTGGCTTGATAAAGTACCGCTCAAATATCCGGGGATGGCACCCTGGGAGATCTGGATCTCTGAATCACAGGAACGCATGACACTTGCGGTTCCACCTGAAAAACTGGATGAATTCATGGACCTCCTTTCCAGCCGGGAAGTGGAGGCAACGGTTATTGGAACATTTACCAACACCGGCCGGTGTATTGTGGAGTATCATGGATCTGTCGTGATGGATATCGAACTCTCCTTCCTGCACGACGGTGTTCCGGTAAAACAATTACAGACAGAACCACCAGTCCCGGTTCCATCAGATCCCATGCCTGCGTGCCCGGAACAACTGGATACGATCCTCAAAGAGATGCTTGCGAGAAAGAATATCTGTTCCAAGGAGTTCATCTCCATCCAATATGATCACACCGTCCAGGGCGGTCATGTTCTTGGCCCGGTCCAGGGAACAGGACGAGTGCAGGGAATGGCAACCCTTACGAAAGTAGTTCCTGGTTCAAAGAAAGGAGTAGGACTTTCACAGGGCATCTTCCCGTCCTACTCAGAGATTGACCCCTACCGAATGGCGATTGCCTGTATTGACACCGCGATCCGAGGTCTTATCGCCCTTGGTATCCCGCTTGATGCGATAGCCATTCTTGATAATTTCTGCTGGTGTTCTTCAGATGATCCAAAGCGACTGGCCCAGCTCAAAGCGGCAGCCCGTGGATGTTATGACGGGGCCACCGGATTTGAGACGCCATTCATCTCCGGAAAAGACAGTATGTTCAACGACTTCAGGGGGTATGACGAAGAGAATAATCCGGTGCTGGTCTCCGTGCCCCCGACGCTCCTTGTATCCTCCATCGGTATCCATCCTGATGTGACTAAAGCAGTCTCTCTTGATGCGAAGATCGAAGGAGATCTTGTCTACCTGATCGGAGAGAACAGGGATGAACTTGGCGGGTCTGAATACGCTGCCCATCTTGGTATCTCTGGTGGCACCGTCCCAGCCCTTGATATTCCAGCCATGAAGGCCAGGTACCAGCGGCTCACCCATGCTATTTTACACGAACTCGTTGTATCTGCTTTCCCTGTCAC
>NZ_JAIWNS010000092.1 GCF_020216685.1 Methanospirillum hungatei
CCACGGTGGGCTTGCCGTTGCCCTTGCCAAGGTTGCAATCGGCGGAAAACTGGGTCTGGATGTCACCCTTTCCGGAGAACTGCGACCAGATGTCCTTCTCTTTTCAGAAACACTGGGGCGATTCATTGTCACGGTTGATCCTGATAAGAAACGCTCATTTGAACTTGCTATGGGATCTGACGCAACCCTGATTGGCAGGGTAACCGGGAAGAACCTGCAGATAACCGGCCCCTCACTCCATATCTCTGTTCCGGTCAGCGAACTTGAATCAGCGTATAAGAAACCATTCGGAGGGTACTAATTATGAATCATATAGCGACAGGAAAAGCCTCCGGACAGAAGGAGCAGGAGTTGATCCCTGATAAGGCGCTTATTATGAGCGGGTACGGCATCAATTCAGAGATGGAGACCAGGGAGGCGCTTTTACGTGCCGGTATGGATGCAGACATCATTCACATCAACGATCTTATCGACCGGAAATACCGGATGTGCGATTATCGGCTGCTGGTTTTCCCTGGGGGCTTCTCCTATGGTGATGATACCGGAGCAGGAAATGCCTATGCCAACCGGGTCAGGAATAATCTCTGGAATGATGTGACTGAATTTCTTGAGGAGGATAATCTGGTCCTTGGTATCTGCAACGGGTTTCAAATCCTTGCAAATCTTGGGCTTGTACCGGCATTTAACAAGCAGTACAAACGAGATATCGCCCTTATGCCAAACCGGAAGGGAGTGCTTGAGTGTCGGTATGTGACCATTAAACCAGCTGCAGAAACCCTCTGGACGAAGGGAATAGAACGAATAGTCTGTCCGGTCTCTCATGGAGAAGGGAACTTTTCCTGTTCAAAGGAAGTGCTCACCGAGCTTCGGAACCGGAAGATGATAGCCTTCACCTACTGCCGGGAGAATCTGAAACCAGCCGACGGAGAATATCCCTACAATCCGAACGGATCGGTCGCAGACATTGCCGGAATCACCTCCGCAGACGGAAAAGTTCTTGCCATGATGCCTCATCCTGAACGGGCGATGGAGTTTGTCAATGAATATGACTGGCCATTACAGAAAGAGAGACTCCGCCGTCAGCAGCAGCAGGTTCCGACCGAATCAGTGAATATGAAATTATTCAGAAATATCGTTGAGTATTTCAGATAATCCTCATTAGGAAATACATAGGGTTTTTCAGATCGATGAAGAGCAGTTTCCTTTCCACGGGAGTTGTAATATAGATGCAGATAATATATATGCAGATGGTCAGATCCTATGCATATCGAAAAAATTTCTCAAAAAATAACGAACTGGCGAATAGTCATCTCTCCGGACTATCTGGCCCTATGAATCAAATAAAAAGAAAATTTTATGTAATTCTGTAAAATGTATCAATTGCAACCCGAATCGGATCATGATCAGAACGGTATGTCAACTCAAATTCATCCGGGCCGATGATCTTTCCATTTGAATATCCGTTATTCTGTTCTGCAAGTGACAACTCAGTTCCGTCTGCACTGATCACTCCGGCAAGTTCCCGGATAACTTTTGTGCCATCACTCTTCTGATATAAGGAATATCCAATAATTATCCGGTCCTTCTGCTCAGTAATATTCACAAAGAATAATCCGCTATCTATATCAGAAAACCCCTGACCACTCGTATATTCAATATACGGCCCGGTCCAGTTCCCGACCAGATTAGGAATTTCAGCGGTCGTAATTCCTGCCAGACCACCAATCAGACCTATAAGCAACACTGCCATTAACCCTTTCATACGATAGGATTACTCCCTGAAAACATAAATTTACCGACCAACCCCGGACCATCAGAACAAGATATGTTCAATAATGCTATGTACAACCTGTGCCTATACTATTTCATGTGGAAAAAGAACCCCTGATAGTCCTCTCTGACTTCTCTTTTACCTACCAGAACTCAAAAGACTCTGCATTGTCCAATATCTCACTGACCATCTGTCCGGGAGAGGTCATAGGAATTATGGGAGCAGGTGGTGCAGGAAAATCCACATTTGCCTATGCACTCAGCGGCCTTATCCCTGATTTCATACCAGGCAATTACCAAGGGATAGTCAGAATTGACAACAGAGATCCCATGACCGCTCCTCCCCGGAACGTAGCAGAGACGGTCGGTCTGGTATTTCAGGATTTTGAATCACAGTTGTTCTCCTCATCCTGTGAACTTGAGATTGCCTTTGCCATGGAGAACAGAGGGATCAGTCGCACTCTGATGCAGGAACAGATATATCGCATTCTTCATCAAATCGGTCTTCCCGGATATGAAATCCGGGCTCCCTCATCACTATCAGGAGGGCAGAAACAACGGCTGGTAATTGGTGCAGTCCTCGCTCTCTCACCGGAAATTTTGTGTCTAGATGAACCGGTCACAGATCTGGACCCGGTTGGAAAAGAGGAGATCTTCTCACTCATTGCCTCAATCCGAAGGAACGGAAACGACCACCAGAGTGACAATAAACCGGTAACCAGTATAATCATCGAACATGAGACCGAAGAGATGACCGCCGTTGATCGGCTGATCTTACTTGAAAACGGGAGGATTGTTGCGAATGGGGCGGTTCAGGATGTGATGCAGGACATTTCGCTCTTCCGACGATTGGGAATCATGCCTCTTCCCGTGATTGAGTATTTTCATGATCTTTCACTCTGCCTGTCACGTGTCCCGTTGACCATTTCTGATGCCATTTCCCTCTATCATGAAAACCATCTCACTCTTGATACCACACGCTATCAGGAGATTATCCGGCAGGAGAAGAACCGATCCCAGACGTATGGACCGGAAATAATCTCTCTTAAAAATGTACACTTTGGATACGAAGAAAAACCGGTATTACATGATATCAGCCTCACCATCCGGTCACGTGAATGTATTGCTCTTATCGGACCGAACGGATGTGGCAAAACAACACTCTCCCGTCAATTCACCGGACTTTTACATCCGGATACCGGGGAGGTCACGATAGCAGGCCTGAATACCAGATCTCATTCAATTCATGAATTAAGCAGACATATCGGATACGTGTTCCAAAACCCGGATCATCAGATATTTTCTGAAACGGTCTTTGATGAAGTTGCATACGGAGTCCGCCTGCATGGGTTCTCATCCAGTGAAGTGACTTTGCGGGTGAGTGAAGCGCTGGCTGCCGTCGGGTTATCTGGTCACGAGTCTGCAGATCCCTTCTCTCTTCCAAAAGGAGACCGGCAAAGAGTGGCGGTTGCATCGGTCCTGGCATTACGACCAGATATCATCGTCATGGATGAGCCGACTACCGGCCTTGATTATCGGGATCAGGTCAGAATGATGGAACTTATCCGGGAACTCAATCAGAAGGGCCATACCATCATCATCATCACCCATGCCATGTGGGTTGTGGCAAGGTATGTTCATAGGGTCATTGTGCTTAAAGACGGGCAAATTCTCGCCGATGATAATCCCAGATCGATCTTTTCAAATGAGGAGATTCTGGCAAAAGCAGCAATAAAACCACCACAGATAACGGCATTCAGTTCCAGACTCGGATATCCCATGCTCTCGGTTCAGGAGATGGTTTCCGTTACATTCCAAGAGGAGGGAGCATGAATCTTTTTCTGTATGTACATACCCGGTCATGGCTCCATCGGATAGACCCAAGGATAAAGATTTTTTCTGTTTTCTGTGTGGTATGTACTGCCCTCATCGAGCAGGAACTCCTTCCTCTCCTCTTCCTTTGTGCAGTGGTACTTCTGACCGGCTAATTCCCTGCCTCTGGTATTTGGTCTGCTCTTCGGTCCTGCAGGTGCATGGGGCTGTGGGCTTGGAAGTGTGATCAGTGATCTCTTCGGAACCCTGTCACCAGGGACATTATTCGGATTTCTCGGGAATTTTGCAATGGCCTTTGTTCCGTATTATCTCTGGAGAAAGACAGGACTTGTCTCCTCTTCTGATCCAGAACCGTTTCATATCAATACCTGGAAGAAGAGAGTAAATTTTATTCTTTTCGCAGTTCTGTGTGCAATTGTCTGTACACTCATTATTGCCTGGGGACTTCAGCTTCTGGGACTGATGCCATTTATGGTCATTGCAGTAATTCTTCTGGCGAATAATCTCATCCCGACTCTGATACTGAGTCTTCCGCTGATGCTGGTCTTATACCCGCGGATAAAATCATGGGGACTCTTCTGGACCGATGTAATGGGCCAGGAGGGAACCAGACTGAATTCAGTGGGATCGTATGGTGGGACGATAATGATC
Organism: Methanospirillum hungatei; assembly: GCF_020216685.1. Lineage (GTDB taxonomy): Archaea > Halobacteriota > Methanomicrobia > Methanomicrobiales > Methanospirillaceae > Methanospirillum > Methanospirillum hungatei_B. The sequence goes on from NZ_JAIWNS010000092.1 coordinate 4,255, forward strand.
ATTTCAGGGATATGCCTGGGATATACCGGAGGCATCATTGAATGTCTGTATTTTTCAGGGAGCGGGTTGATATCCGGGGGTATCGGGATTGGTATGATCCTTATCGGATCACAGATAAAAAAATTTGATAAAATTTAGAAATTAGATTTAATTCTGACTCATATCAATAATTTTCACCAATACTATTCACATTCATAATTGTAGTCCGAACCATCATCTTCAGAGAGAAATTCAATCACATAAAATTCACGAAGAAAATAGTTAATCATCTATCGACGAATAATCGTTCTTCATTTTTTCACAGACCTCTGGTGATGAACAATACATAATTATGTCCTGAAACCTGATTATTGAGAATAAATGAATACAGGATTTACCGTACCTCCTCTGAAAGAAACATATGCCGGGCTTTTCTTTCTTCTGGCCGGATCTCTCATCTTCATGGGAATTATTACGGCAGAAATATTTTACCCGGCGGGGTACACAACAGCCAATAGTGAAATTAGTGATTTAGGAGCAACCAGACCACCAGACAGTATCTCATACCAGCCATCAGCCACTATCTTTAACGGGACCATGATACTGGCAGGTCTTCTGATAATCGGAGGATCACTCCTCTTGCTCCGAAATAAAAGTGAGAGGGTTTTCAAACTCTTTCATCTTCTCCTCGGTATTGGCGTGCTGGGTGTCGGATTATTCCCAGGGAATGTAGCAGTAATTCATCCCATTTTTGCCTTGATAGCTTTTATCTCCGGAGGGCTTTCCTGTATCCTCTCATGGAAGATGACAAAAAGCCCCCTAAAATTTGTATTTGTAATTCTCGGAGGAGTGACATTACTCTTCTTATTCCTCCAGTCATTCTTTATTCCAATTCTTGGTGACGGAGGTACTGAACGCTTTGTTGCATACCCGGTTGTTATCTGGCTTATCGGGTTTGGCGGATTTTTAACCGGAAAACACGAAACACCGGAGGAGATATGACCACCATAATTCAGGCAGACAATCTTCATAAATCATTTCCCACGACAACGGCTATTGACCACATCAGTTTTGAGGTTCAGGAAGGAGAGGTCTTTGGCCTGCTTGGTCCAAATGGTTCAGGGAAAACAACTCTTGTCCGACTCCTGAACGGTGTTCTTACCCCTACCTCGGGAAGAGCATACGTCTTTGGGAAGGATGTCACAACAGACGGCTCATGGATACGGGCCAGAACCGGCGTTCTTACTGAAACCCCGTCACTATACGAGAGGCTGACGGCGAAGAAGAACCTCTCCTTCTTTGGAAGGTTTTACGGCATTCCAGATGCAGAGATACCAAAACGAACAGACGAGATGCTCTCACTTATGCACCTATCAGACCGGGCTGATGAACCGGTCGGCGGGTTTTCAAAAGGGATGAAACAACGTCTTGCCATTGCCCGGGCACTAATGCATGATCCCCCGGTTCTGTTCCTTGACGAACCGACATCAGGACTTGACCCGGAATCATCCAGGCAGATGGAAGATATTATCCAGGAGCTAGCATCAGACGAACAAAAGACCATCTTTCTCTGCACCCATAATCTTTCCCAAGCAGAACAGTTATGCAGCAAAGTTGCGATGCTCAATACAGGGAAGATTCTTGCAGAGGGAAGTATTCAGGACCTCTCCCGTCGTCTCTTCTCCGCTGTTCCGGTTGAGATGGAATTCCTCCACGAGCCTTCCCCGGCTGTTATTCAGGCAGTCAGAAATACGAGGGGAGCCATGGTTGATTCTGTAAAAGGGAGCACTATCCTCTTTCATGTCACCGAAAAAGAACTCATTCCATCGATTATCAGGGCAGTAATACAGGAGGGAGGAGATATGTTCCGGATTGCCCCACAGGACTACTCTCTTGAGGAGATTTACTTCACCGTCCAGCGACAGGGAGGGATGACCGCATGAATTACCGGATAATCAGGGCAATAGCAGAGAAGGATATCGAGGATGCACTCCATAATCCTATCAATATCTATGGTGCTCTTATCGTTTCATTCATCTTTGCAATCCTTATCCCAGTTCTCATCACCCAGACACCATCATTTGATCCAAATTTCACCGGGCAGGATGCGTTTGATGAGATTGAAGCACTCATCCCCACCCCGCTCCAGTCACTCATCGAGACCCTGACTCCCGAAGCATTGTTCATTGTGATTATCCTGGGATATCTCATCGCTCCTCTCTTTCTGGTCATTCCCCTGATGATCTCCTGTATCATTGCATCAGAGGCATTTGTCGGAGAAAAAGAGCGAAAAACACTTGAACCGCTCCTTTATACCCCGGCAACCGATACCGAACTGTTCCTTGGAAAGATTGCAGCAGCCATGATTCCAGGGATTGTGTATACCTGGATGAACTTTCTCATCTTCGCCCTGATCGTAAATATTGCAGGGCTTCCGATAATGGGTTCATTCTGGTTCCCGACCATGAACTGGATCGTTATGATGAGCTTTTTAGTCCCCGTGATATCTCTTCTGGGTGTATCGGTGACGATTATCATCTCTACCCGGGTCAAAACCTTTATGGAAGCCTACCAGGCGACGGGAATCCTGGTCCTTCTGGTTGTCGGACTGATGATTGCCCAGTCGATTGGGTTATTATTCCTCTCTCCGGAGGTTACCGTGTTTGTTTCGCTCGTGGTATTGGTTGTTGACACTCTTCTGATAAAAGCTGGGATTAAAATATTCAGCCGAAGTGAGCAGATAACAAAGGTATAATTATTTTCTTCCGGAGAATGTTTGTGATCTTCGGTAAGAGGAATATGGTAACCGTATCTTTTTTTAAGGGCTCTTTTCATATGGGTTCTTCATCCTGATGCTTCAATACAGTATAAATATTTTAATAATTCCAAATTCGAACCATACGATACAAATGGTTCAGAAACCAATTATTAAAGAGTCAAATAATGTGCGATCAATCAAAAGATAGCAATTCTTTACGAAATATGTCCTGGATCCAACATGAAACACGCATTTCTATCCGCCGTCATGCTTTTGAGCAGATGTATTTGAGAAGGATATCTGAGGAAGAGGTAGAAGATATTATTCGATCAGGAGAGATAATTGAAAGTTATCCTGATGATTATCCACTACCTAGTGCTCTTATCTATGGATATTCAAAAAACCGATTATTTCATATTGTCGTTGCATTTAACAAGGAAGAGAACGAGATTATAGTAATCACTACATATGAACCAGATGAGATCCATTTTGAATCAGGGAAAAAGAGGAGGTCATTATGAAATGTGCTATGTGTAAGAGAGGTGAAACAAAGCCAGGTGTTACTTCAGTCTTACTCACTCGTGATAATTTTACCCTTGTTATGCGTGATGTACCTGCAGAAATCTGTGATATCTGTGGGGAGGATTATATTGATGGAGAGATTGCAAAGAATCTCTATCATATGGCCGAGAAGATGCAGAAACAAGGTACGCTTCTTGATGTTCGAAAATACCAATACCAGAATGAACCGGTTTGTGCAACTGAGAGATAATTTCTATTTTCTCACTTCGTTAAGAATCATATCAGGTATAATGGAATAGATCTTTTCGTTGACTCATGAGGTAATCTGTAATTTCTTTTTTCCGGAAATGAAATCCCAAACTTGTATCCGAAAATTAAAACGTGGGTGCTCTGGCCTGAGTCTCTTCGGAGCATATATGAACAGGTTATTCTTTTCCGGATTCATCATCCTATTTCTGCAGAGCCCGGTAGGATTTGCCGATGAGATCTCGTCTTCGATTGTGTGTGAGGGTGCAACATGGGTCTTTTCGTCTGTTCAGGGTCAAGATGAACATTATTCAGGGAGTTTTTTCACAACCGATCTCTCTTCTCTCATACGAATTCTTCATCTTGGTGATTCGGTGGAGGTGCTCACCTCCCAGGAATCATCCGGACCGATGGGGATTGACGAGTATTCAGGTTGTGGGTCAAATGCATCAGATGAAGCATCCAGATGAATGTTTTCTCTTCCGGAAAATGTGACGGTGGCCCGGAGTGAGATTGTGGCATCCGGTCTTTTGTCCGGGGGAAGGTATGTTTCGTCACGGGAACTGAGTGATGTTTTGGGAGCCAGATTTCAGGTGAACGGGTCCGGGCTTTTGCTTACGAGGGCAGAATCTGATGGCGGGAACTGGACATTCCGGTTTGGATCTGATATCGGAGGATTGATGAATGTGACCGAACGGATAGTGCTTGGTGATTGAGACGATCGTTTCAGGAATTTCTTTTGGGATTTCGGTGGTGAAATGTATTGAGACTAACGGGATTAGGTATGGCACATCCGAGAGAGCCAGAGGAGGTATTTTTATGATGAAAAAATTAATTATTGTCTTAATAATCTAAATCCTAGTGAATTCCCTGAATCATTTTTAAAAACTGTAACTGAACCACATCTTATCAATATATTATCGAAAGAGACTAATGATAATATTCATCAGTTAATTTTTTCAACTGCTCAAAATTGGGGTTTACAATCCACATTCAAATCTGAATTTTTAATGAGTTAATGACCCTTTTTCTCTTCCTCAGCCACGAAAAAATCATATCTCTCAATTTCAATTCCAACATTTTGATAAATTTCACTGACGTATACTTCAGTTCCGGGATCTCAAATCGGATCAGTGAGACAAATACATATGCAATAACCGATACGATCCAAAAAAAGGGTGACAAGATTACTAGGTATCTCTATCCCGGTTTACTATATGAATTATTTTCTTGCCGGTTGAATCACCATAGGGGTTCCGAGGGGATGTAATTAAAGAAAAGGAAAAAATATGTAACATCATTCAATTTTCCCAAATTATTAAGTAAATTTCTGATTTAATATTTCTTCTGGAGTCACTTTTCTTTCAGGTGTTTTATTAAAATCATTGTCATATGAGAGGATTGTTAAATTTTGACTTTTTGCAATAGCGTATTGGTATGCATCATCAAAATCTAGACCATATGAATCAGATGCATATACTAAGTAATGGAGATACTCCGGAAGTAATGAGATTATTTTCAGTCCACCTGGCTTGAACATATCCTTGGCAAATCGAATATAGAGATCCTTTTTTCCTTTATTAAAAAGATGTAATCCTATTGAATGAAAAGAAAAATCGCTAATAAAGCATGTATTTCCAGGAGTCTGCAGGAATCTCATAACAACAGTTGCATGTTCTCTCCTTAAAAGTAATTCCAGGAGAATGTTTGTGTCAAGGAGGTACATCAAACCTTCAGGGTATGGATCTTATGCTGTAATTCAACCGTAGAAAGAGACGGTTCTTCGTCTTCGAGTTCACCAACCCAGTCAAAGGAAAATTTCTTTTCAGATTGTTGGTACTCTGTGTTTAATTCCTCAATGAATTGAAGGGCCCGATCTCTGAGATCTTGTGGAAGATTTTGAATTACTGATTCCACCTGATCAATAGTAATCATATTAGCATAAATAATTTGAAGGTTCGATGTAATAAGGTATCTGTTCATTTAATCAAATATTTTCATAATGTCGTTTTTACGTTCTTGATTTCATTTACCTCATAAAAATTTTTAGAACTTTCGGATTCACATACATTTCAATCGACCCTTCTCGAATACTTTTTCGATACCTTAAACCACTAAAAGCCCATATCTTTTCATTACCACTGAGGACTAAACATGAAACATTTTTATCTATCCGGAATCCTGCTGACTCTCTGCCTGTTCCTTATATGCACAGGGTTTGCTGAAGAGATCCCTGCTGAAAGCACCCTCCCGGAACTTTCATGGGCTGGGACCTGGACGGATGTAAACTATACGCTTACGCTTGAACAGAACGAATCGGAAGTCACAGGAATTGGGATATCCCAGAATACTGATCTGAACGATCCATTTCTCTTATTCGGAACCCTTTCAGAAGATGGAAAAGAACTCATCGCCATCCTGAAAGACTCAGGCACTCTTACATTAATCCTCTCTGATGACCAGATATCCTTCACCGGAAATGGTACGGTTGATCAGTTTTCGAATGACATTTGAGCCATATACGTATACAACAGAAGGGTCCAGAAACGGCACGATACTCGATCCAGAGAATATCTGGTCAGGAGACTGGCAAACCCAGAATTCATCATTCACCATTCATCAGAGTGGCAATTCCGTAACCGGCACATACTACCTCTTTTCATCTCCGGATGGGTATGGAATATTTGAAGGTCTCGTGTCTGAAGATGGAAAAACACTCTCCACGACTTGGGAATATCCGGATAATGCAACCTTTGCTCTTTCTGATGATGGTATGTATCTTATCGAGACTAATTGCGAGGAAATGGATTATGCCGTAGGAACATGACTCAACCTGACCAGAAAACTTTGAACAGAATCGGTACATGAATAAAAATGAAGGAATGGACCATCAGTTCTGATAAATTAATTTTTTGTGCAGGGTATCATCATCAGGACTGAATGGAACCTTTTCAGGTTTCTTTTCGGGTTTCTTTTCGTGACAGGTCATTTCCTTTTTTTCATTCTCATCTTCTCTAGGTCCGGGACCATGTGAACCATCTTTTGGAGATTTCATCTGATGATGACCTGGACAATTCATTTCATTATCAGGTTTCGTGAATTGAACCATTGATTCTCTCTGCATAGGGTTCAGATGATTTCCCTGATTCATGCCATGATTACCGGGTATCATATTCTGATTATCACCGTTCATAATAATACGTGAATCCTGCTGATTCATCGTGCCCGGTTGAACCATGAAAATAATTGCCGTGCAACCAAACATGATAACGGAGATAATCAGGACAATAAAGCAACCGAATAGTGTTTTATCAACCATATATGGCACCTTTTTTGTCTCCTATTGTCAGATACATGAGTGGAAATATGGATTGTAACTGTTCCATGCAAAGAGGTGGAGAGAGGAGGTGGAGAGATAGGTTGACCAATAGCATTTCTGATAATGACCTTGAATCAGATTTATCATTCAAACGCCCCTCTCATTCCATTGAGGCAGAGAACGAATATTTCCACTACACAGTCATACATCATCAACGGAGGTATAAAAGAAAGTATCAACCGATTATTTTGATATAAGAGCTATTGAGTTGGATATTTCATTCAATCATACCTTGATGCTTCAAACAGAGATCCATCAATTAAACCTGTTTAGGCTGAACAGACGAAAGATCTGAACACCATGTGAATACAGGATTTTTTTCGAACCATCTTCACCATCACCAACTGATAGTATCCAAAATGTGTTGGAAATAGAGATGCCAAATGCTCACATGATTGAACTCTTATTGGACCGGCTCGTATCCTGTCCAGTATAAAACCACAAATAATAATGCCATAAACCTGTAGTAACATATATGAGAAAAGTTTTCATTCTCACCTGCTTCCTCATTGCAACCTTATTTGCAGGAGGAATTACGGTTGTATCTGATGAAATTATCGACAGTTCGTCGTCCATTCCGATTTCATATACGCTGGAAGTAGGAACCATGTTTGCCCCTCCAGCACAGGCCCCACCATATGATGATGAT